>CAIUSK010000212.1 GCA_903901805.1 uncultured Flavobacteriales bacterium | reverse complement strand
CATTACTTATACAATAAATTCAAAAGTTATAAAATTCAAACTCATGTAAGTAAACACTATAAATAATTCAATATGTTCGTACTTATTTCTTAGTATGAAAACAATTCAATTTAAAAGTTCAAATCCAAAAGAAAGTGCATTCACAGAGGAGTTAAGACGCAACGTTAGTGAATACTTTAGAGTAAATAATTTATCCAATAAAGGCAACTTTTGGTTATATCTAAAATCATTCATAATTATTGGGATTTATCTGGTTCCATGGGTGTTGATGATTACCTATCCAATGAGTGGCTGGATCGGGTTAGCCCTATGTATTATCATGGGAATTGGTGAGGCAGGAGTTGGCATGTCTGTTATGCATGATGCGGCCCATGGTGCGTTGTCAAGAAAGAAATGGGTGAATTCTCTTTTTCAATCGAGTATGTATATTTTAGGGAGCAACATATTTAATTGGAAAATCCAGCACAATCTATATCACCATACTTACACAAATATTTTTGGATATGATCCAGACATTGGCACTAAGGTGGTTATCCGATTAAGCGAACATGCAAAATTGAGAAAATACCATAGATATCAATACATTTATTCTTTTTTTCTTTATGGTTTAATGACTTTATCAAAAATAATTTTGGACATTGTACAATTAAATGAATTTAATAAAAAGGGAATTACCAAACGACAACAGGCAAATCCCAAATCTGAATTAACTATATTAATTGTCTCCAAGACACTTTATTTCATCATCTTTTTAGGCATCCCGCTTTGGATAAGTCCGTTCAATTGGTGGCAGATTCTCATTGGATTCGGAATAATGCATATGACCGCTGGCATTATTATGAGTACTATTTTTCAAATGGCTCACGTGGTGGAGGGAGCGGAACAACCCCTACCCGATTCGAATCGAATAGTTCATCATGAGTGGTTGGTTCATCAATTGTTGAGCACAGCTGATTTTGCACCGAATAATAGAATTTTAGGCTGGTATGTTGGTGGGTTGAATTATCAAATTGAACATCATCTTTTCCCGAATATTTGTCACATTCACTATCGAAAACTTG
Organism: uncultured Flavobacteriales bacterium; assembly: GCA_903901805.1. Lineage (GTDB taxonomy): Bacteria > Bacteroidota > Bacteroidia > Flavobacteriales_D > Crocinitomicaceae > UBA952. The sequence goes on along the minus strand of CAIUSK010000212.1, from coordinate 13,635 downwards.
CACCAATTGTTCAAACAACAGCTCTTAAATATGGAATAAAATACAATGTTAAACCCACATTAGTACAGGCTTTTATTTCACATGTTAAGCGATTAAAGGAGCTGGGAAATTTGAACAGTATAAAACCAAAAAAAATAGCACATTAAAGATCGATTTCTATCGAATAAAAGATTTGGAAGCTTTTGTTTTGAATTCCGCTTAGAATAAATCTTGTAATTCTTTTTTCAGGAATTCAACGGTAATTTCAGTGGGTAGTTGTCCAATTTTACCTACTAATTCAAAAATCTTGGTAGCTAAATCTGTACTCAATGCCGTTTCATTCATTTGATTTCCAGCTATATTAATGATTTTTATTGTCTCTTCTTTCGAATCTCTTAGCATTTTCCAACCTTGAGGTGAAACAAAAAGTTGTTGAGCTACATTGTGATCGTATTCGTCGCGAATTGTTTTCAATAATTCAGATTGCATTACTTGGGCAGGCAAACCAGGATTGTGCAAGCGCATGATCAAGCTATTTAAATGAATGCGTTCCAAAAACAGAACAGCTCGCTGATAAGCTTCTACTCTATTGGGTAAAAAATACTCCTGTCTGCTTTTCCTTAACTCAATTTGCATATTTAATTTTTCACGGTCTGTTTCTCTTTTTAGCAAGTAGTATGCAGTTAGGATTACACCTCCAGAAGAAAGTAACACAATTAAAGCAGTAAATAAAGCATCCATACAATTCATCAATTTAAGTTTACAAAAATACGAATTCAAACGCAAACTAGCGATTTCGTTTCAGGGTTGACCCATAATTTATTTCGCATGACTATTTTCACGGATAAATAGCATACCAACGACCAGTGTGATGCATCCGATAACTACAGGATACCACAGACCAGCAAGCGGATCCTGAAATTTTAGCACTAATAATTCGGCAATAAGAGGCGTTAAACCACCAAATACACCGTTACCAATATGATAAGGTAACGACAAAGAAGTATATCGAATTTCTGGTGGAAACAATTCAACTAAAAATGCCGCAATTGGACCATAAACCATACAAACAAAAAGCAATTGAATAAAAATCAATAAACCTAATTGAACTAATTTCGGATTACTTAAATGAATTTGCTGCTTCACATCAACAGCATTTTTTCCTTTTTTGGATGATTCCAAAGACATGACTTCAACCCGTTTACATCCATTCGTATAAGACGTGTGATTGCTTACTTCAATAATCCCACTTTCTTTTTGCACCTTAGATGCCGTTTGAACATGATATTTTTCCGGGTTTTGCTCCCATGATTTCCAATCGGCCAAAGAACTCATTTGTTGGTAAATCGGGAAATAGCAACATACTGCCAAAGCCATTCCGCTTAACATCACTTTCTTTCTTCCGATTTTGTCCGATAATTTTGCAAAAACAATAAAAAAAGGAGTGGCCACTAATAAAACGGGGATAAGCAGAAACTGTACTTGACTTTCATTAATATGTAAGGTCTTAATTGCGAAGTTCATAGCGTAAAACTGACCAGTGTACCAAATAACACCTTGACCGGCTGCCGCACCAAAAAGAGCGATTAATACTAATTTTAAATTCCTCCATTTCGTAAAACTTTCTTTAAGCGGATTCTTAGATGTCTTACCAGCTTGTTTCATCTGCTGAAAAATGGGTGACTCATCCATCTTAGTTCGAATAAAATAGGAAACAACTACCAAAATAATGGAAACTAAAAAAGGAATTCTCCAACCCCATTGCTCAAATTCACCCTCAGGCACTAGGTATTTGCATATTAGTATAACAGCGAGAGAAAGTAATAATCCAAATGTGGCTGTTGTTTGAATAAAGCTTGTGTAAAATCCTTTTTTTCCTTCTGGCGCATGTTCTGCAACGTAAATGGCAGCACCACCATACTCTCCACCCAAAGCTAAACCTTGAATTGCTCTTAAAGTAAATACAATGATTGGGGCAAATACACCAATTTGCTCATAGGAAGGTATCAAACCGATAGCAAAAGTGGAAAAACCCATTAAAACAAGTGTTAGAAGAAACGTGGATTTTCGCCCCATCAAATCACCTAATCGTCCAAAAACTAATGCTCCAAAAGGACGAATAACAAACCCAACTCCAAATGCTGCCAGCGTAGCTAAAAAAGCCGCGGTAGGATTCTCTTTAGGGAAAAACTGAGTAGCAATAATTGGTGCTAAACTTCCGAAAATATAGAAATCATACCATTCAATTACTGTCCCAAGGGAAGAAGCTGTAATAATTCCTCTTATCGATTTCTTTGCTAACATATTCTGAATTGATTTTTTAAATCTACTACTATTTTTATTATTTAATGCAACGTTCCTTTTTTCTATCTTTGAACTAAGTTCGTTAAATCCATGAAAAACGCGAAAATAAAACGATGAAAGTTAAGACAATCAATACGGTGATTATTTTAGCCATTATATCAATGGTAAGCATTTTAGTAATTCAGCTAATTTGGATTCGGAAAACGCAGTCGATGCAAAAGGAAAATTTGGCAATTCAAAAAAAACAGGTTGAATTAAACAAAGATCATTTCACGAACCAAACACTTTCATCACTACAAAATGTACGAAGAATTATCTCCAAACAAACGGCAGATAGTACCGATCAATATGGAACCGTTCAACAAATAAGTGATAATTATTTCTTAGTTGAAATCAGCGAAGAACTCCAACTTTTTTACTTAGAAACTATACTAAAAAGAGAATTTTATCACAATAAAATCAATCAGGATTTTCAAGTTGGAATGTATGATTGCTTTTCAGAAAAAATGGTTTACAGTGATTTAATTTTATATAAGAACCAAGGTGCTTTTCAATATGCTCCCAAATCGGTAAAAGTGGTTTCTCCTCCTCTAGACAAAAAAATGGATGGGCATTATTTTACAATCTTTTTTCCAAATACTGATTTCAAACCAATTGTACTCGCCTCAAGCACTTTTTCACCTTGGATATATGTGGTAGTAATTGCATTGTTGATATTAGTTTTTTTCTTGTTTACCATCAATGTAATTGTAAAGCAAAAAAGACTTTCCGAGGTTAAAAATGATTTCATCAATAATATGACTCATGAATTGAAAACGCCTATTTCAACTATTGGTCTTTCTGCTGAAATGCTTATGAGACCTTGCAGTGTCGAGGATGCTCAAAAAATACAGCGCTACGCTACTATCATTTATAAGGAAAACAAAAGATTGGAAAATCAGGTAGAGAAAGTATTAAATATTGCAAAACTAGATAAAGAACATATTGTATTGAAATTGGAGCAAATTGACATACATGAAATACTAAAAGACATTAAAGAAAATTTTGAATTCAGCCAAGAATTCAGAGGTGGAAAAATTCAAATACAGACTCAAGCCGAAAACAGTGAAATAAAAGGTGATTTAGTTCACATAACCAATGTATTGTATAATTTAATTGAGAATGCTTCAAAATATTGTGAAAAGGATCCATTGATAATAATTAGAACCCGCACGGATAAAAAGTTTTTCATTATTGAAATCGAGGATAACGGAATTGGAATTCAAAAAGAACATATTCCCCATCTATTTGAGAAATTCTATCGTGTTCCAACTGGAAATCTCCACAATGTGAAAGGTTTTGGATTAGGATTATATTACGTAAAGCTAATCATGGAGGCGCACAAGGGAAAAATAGATGTACAAAGTAATATTTCAAAAGGAACCATCTTCACGTGTTATTTCCCGATTTAATAACTTATAGCTCGCAAAAATCACTCAGTAAGTCCTGATTTTGTTAATATCTCTTGATAAATGAATAACATGGATTACAATGCTTAAAAATCAAGTAATTACCTTTGTAAAAAATCACATCAATGAAAGTTTTTAATAACATACTGGAAACAATTGGGAATACTCCATTAGTCAGATTAAACAAAGTAGTTGCCGGAGTAAATGCAACTGTGTTAGCGAAGGTTGAAACGACTAATCCGGGCAACTCGGTTAAGGACCGTATGGCTTTAAAAATGGTTGAGGATGCAGAAAAAGCAGGATTACTAAAACCAGGTGGAACATTAATCGAAGGAACTTCTGGAAATACGGGAATGGGCTTAGCCTTAGCGTGCATTATCAAAGGATATAAATTGATTTGTGTTTTAAACGATAAACAATCCAAGGAAAAAATGGATATCCTTCGTGCTGTTGGCGCTGAAGTAGTGGTTTGTCCTACTGCTGTTGAACCAACTGACCCACGTTCGTATTATTCTGTTTCAAAAAGGCTTGCTACCGAAATTCCAAATTCATGGTATGTAAATCAATACGATAATCTATCCAATCGTCAAGCACACTATGAATCTACTGGTCCCGAAATCTGGGAGCAAACTGAAGGGAAAATAACCCATTTTGTGGTTGGAGTTGGAACTGGAGGGACTATTTCTGGGGTTGGGAAGTACTTGAAAGAAAAAAATCCGAATATAAAAATTTGGGGAATTGATACCTACGGATCAGTCTTTAAAAAATATAAGGAAACGGGTATTTTTGATGAAAATGAAATCTATCCATATATCACAGAGGGAATTGGTGAAGACATTCTTCCTGCCAATGTTGATTTTGATATTATTGATCTATTTGAAAAAGTAACGGATAAAGATGCCGCTGTCTATACACGAAGATTAGCTCGCGAAGAAGGCATTTTTGTTGGGAATTCAGCAGGATCTGCCATTAAAGGATTGATACAATTGAAAGATCAATTAAAACCGGAAGATGTTGTTGTTGTGCTATTTCATGATCACGGAAGTCGCTACATTGGTAAAATATTCAATGATGATTGGATGCGTGAACGCGGATTTTTAGAAGAGGAAATGGTAACAGCATCTGATATTGTTTCAAAACATGCTGAAACACCGTTGGTAACTGTATTTGCAGAAGAATTGGTTTCACATGCTATTGCAAAGATGCGCAAATTTGGAATTTCTCAAATACCTGTTTTAAAGGATGGTCATTTTGTTGGATCTATTGACGATTTGCATGTATATCAAACATTGGTAGATCAACCTGAATTAAGGGACACACCCATTTCGTCGATTATGAATGATCCTTTTCCAATTGTTCAGGAAAACACACCAGTTGATGATTTATGTAAATTAATTACTAAAAATTCTCCGGCTGTTTTGGTTGAACGTTCAAATGGTACTTTTCACATAGTAACAAGGCACGACGTCATTCAAGCAATGTCCTAATGGAAAATAGAATCTTCTTCGATCAGTTAGGAAGAAGTTGCGCGATTCCAGAAAAACCGAAACGTATCATTTCTCTGGTTCCATCCCAAACTGAATTACTAGCCTATTTTGGCCTTGAAGATGAAGTTATTGGTATTACGAAATTTTGTATTTACCCCGAAGATTGGTTTAAGAAAAAAACACGAATCGGTGGAACAAAAAATCTAACTATTCAAAAGATTCTTGAGTTGAAACCGGATTTGATCATTGGGAACAAAGAGGAAAACACGATTGAAGATATTGAAGTACTAGAGAAACACTTTCCTGTTTGGTTGAGTGACGTAAATTCATTTGATGATGCTCTTGAAATGATTAATTGTTTGGGTGAAATAGTTCAAAAACAACAGATTGCTCAAGAGTTAATTTCAAAAATACAAGCAAACTTCAATCAAATACAAACACCTAAAAAAAAACAAAAAGTACTTTATCTTGTTTGGGATGCCCCATTAATTGCAGTTGGCAGGAACACCTACATTAATTCTATCCTAGAAAAAATTGGATTTGAAAATTTCATAACTGAAGATCGGTATCCAATGATTGAAAATAATTTGGTTACACAACCTGATATAATCTTTCTAAGCACGGAGCCCTACCCCTTTAAGGCCGTTCATTTAGGTGATTTTCAAAAGAAATATCCGCATTCAAAGATCATTTTAGTGGATGGGGAAATGTTTTCTTGGTATGGATCTAGAATGAGTGAAGCACCCGCTTATTTGCTAAGTTTAGTAACAAAATTAAGTAGCAATCACATTGACTAATTGAATGATTTCATCCAAGAAATTATACGATGGTTTCATTTCAATTTTAAAAACCATTCGTTGTTTTTTAGTTGCTGAATTTGGGGTAGCGACCAATGAAATTCTTTTTGTTTTCTCAATAAACTGAGTGGCAGCAGCCATTCTAGAATTGAGTAAAAGAAACATTTTTAGCATCGGCGCATTATCCAGTTGAATTAACTTATTTAAATCTCCTTCAATTCCACCCAAATTTTTAGTTCTATAATAATTGATTTTTTTTGTTGGAACTGTTGTCAACAGATAAGAGTAATCATCAATTTCTTGTCCATTCAAAGTTAATTCTCCAAGCTTAATTTCCGATTTATCCTCTTTAACAATTGACAAATCGTTACCCTCAATAAATTCATTGATTGCAAATGGTTCTGCTGTATTCAATAAAAGTTGGAATTGCGGAAAATAGGGTGGTTTTAGACCAAAATAATTGATTGATGCAGATTCGATGACTGGTTGATTCTTCCAACCAATGTCGACGTATTTTTTTACTTGTTCTGTTAATAAATCAATCCCATTCGTTGGCAGCATCATGGATACATGAAATCCTTCAGGTTTAAGAAATTTTCGCGTTTGAACGGGTGACTGAATATAATTTAGCTCGCTTTCAATAATAAAGTCATTGTTTTGCAAACGAACTACACCAAATAAATCAAGTGTTTTCGATTGAAAGGAAATTGATTCTTTCTTCGCCAATAGTTTATTCCAACCAGATGAATTCTGAGTTTCAATATTTTTTTTGAATAATAGAAAACTTTTCTTGTCACAACCAGAAACTAAAAATCCTTTTTGTTGAAATTCGAAGGCATTTTGTAAGGGTACTTCTTTATTCTTATTTACAAAAAAGCCGTTTGACGCTAAAGAAAATACAGTTACCATTGCCCAATCTTCCGTTGTTTTCACTGCAAAAGAATATACCGGAAAAGCCCAATCAACAGAAGAATAATTAACGGTAGAATTCGGATTTAAATCTATTTTTTCCTTTTTAAAAAACGCTGTTTTTCCTGACTTAATAATACGCTGAATTAAATCTTTTCCTATTTGTTTAGCATCTAAGCGAATAACTAATTTCGCATCTGAAGGAATAAAATTAAGCGATGAATATTCTTTTTTTACTTGGGAGAATTCGATCAGAAATAGAAAAGTAAATGATACAACGGATACAACAATTGTAGAAAGAAATAAACTCAAAAAGATTCTTGTTTTCATACTTCAAAAAAAAACCGTTCAATGAACGGTTTTTGAAAGTTAATCACAATTTCCATATCTTTCTCTAAAATCCTCGTATTTATCTTGTTCCTCCAATAAAGAAGGTACAGCAGCAACAGCTCTTTTCAATAAATCACAAGGACTATTAGCTTGTTTTTTTGTCTCGTAATATTTTAGTAATTCGACAATACTCCTGGCAAAAAACAGTTTATCGGTTTCTGAAAACACCGCTGAATCTCCTAATTGTGTTAATTGTAAATCAGCTTCCTTCAAAGCGATTTTAGCATTCGCCTGATCTTTCAACCTATACATGCAAGCTATTTGAAAATACTTTACACAAATTGGATTTTTAGTAATTTTCACGTATTTACTCAAAGCACTATTGATTTTTGTGTAATCAATTTTTGCCGTATCGTCTACTTGCTCTCCTAATACTTCAGTAAAGTATTTGTTTTGAAATTCAAAAATAAACTCTGAAAACTTAGAATGATCAAGGAAACCATTTTTATCATTTTTTAAAGCCTTACTCAATGCAGCCGTCGCGTCTTGAAAAGCTGATTTATAAGCAGCATATTTTCCAACTGAAAAATCTAAATTTTCACCCTGAATCGCATAAAGTCCTCTAGATAACCAAATGTATGCAAATGGATCTTTAGCGTATTTTTCATTCTCCGTTAATTTCGATGCCTTCTTTACTAGTTTTATGTAACTATCAACAGTTCCCTCAGCGTACAATTGATTTAGTTCACTGTATTCTCCTTTTTCGGTCACTAAGAAATAATTCTTTTTATCGCATTTAATAGTTTCTTTAATTTTTTCTACTTTCTCTTTTCCATTTTCTTTTTTTGTAATAATTTTCTCGACTTTGGCGGAAAGTGTAACATTTGCCGGTCCGATTTTTTTGAAATAAACCTTTATTACTTCATCTGTTGGCAACGAACCTTTCACGAATTTCCAATCTTTCCCCTCTTCTCCCCCAATTTTCCACTTCAATGTACCTTCAACAATTCCAGATACATTAGCAGTTAGTTCCACTGTATCATCCACGTTAATCAATCTTTCTTCTGCAGTAAAACTAATTTTCGCAACTTGGGAATAAGTAATAGAGCTAAGCAAAAGTGCTGAAACTAAAAATAGATTTTTCATATAGTTCATTTTAAAAAAACGATGCTTTTTCAATAATAATGCCGAAGTTAAAAAAAAAACATAAACTGGCTTTCAGATATACCTACTAAATGCGAACAATTGCGTGTGCATTACATTTTAAATTCTTGTCGTTGTGCCAGAGATCTGCCCAAAGTCACTTCATCTGCATATTGCAATTCAGATCCAACAGCAACTCCTCTTGACAATGTTGTTATCAAAATAGTATTACCGGAAATTTTTTTAAAGAGATAGAAATTTGTCGTATCTCCCTCCATTGTTGGGCTTAGTGCAAAAATAACCTCCTTTACTTCTCCTTCGCTGACACGATCAACCAAAGAATCAATGTATAAATCAGAAGGACCGATTCCATCCATGGGGGAAATAATACCGCCTAAAACATGATATAATCCCTTGAAGCTTTGTGTAGATTCTATAGCCATTACATCGCGAATATCTTCTACAACACAAATTATTGAGGTATCACGCGCTGGATTTGAACAAATGGTACATCTTGGCGTATCTGAAATGTTATTACATACTTCACATTCGTTGGTATTGATCTTTAATTCTATAATTGATTGTGAAAACGCTTCAATTTCTTCTCTGTCGCGTTTCAGTAGTTGCAAAGCCATACGTAAAGCCGTTCTTTTACCAATGCCAGGCAAAGAAGATAACTGCTCCACCGCTCGGTCTAAGAATTTTGAGGGAAGACTCATTATCGTTCTACTTTCGCAGCGAGTAAATAAATGACGGCCATGCGAACAGCTAAGCCATTTTCCACTTGGTTTAAAATTATACTTTGATCCGAATCAGCTACTTCGCTTGAAATTTCCACACCACGATTGATTGGTCCAGGATGCATTACAACAATTTTTTTACTCAAAGAATCTAAAATTTCTTTTGTCAATCCAAACATCATCGTGTATTCTCTAATACTTGGGAAAAATCGAATATCTTGTCGCTCTAACTGAATGCGCAACATATTTGCTACATCGCACCATTCTAACGCTTCTCGTAAGTTGTGAGACACTAAAACTCCAAGTTCATGAATGTGTTTTGGGATCAATGTTGTTGGACCACAAACCATTACTTCTGCTCCCAATTTTTGTAAACAATAGATATTTGAAAGTGCAACCCGAGAATGAAGTATATCACCAACAATAACCACTTTTTTTCCTTCCACTGAACCTAATTCCTCTCGAATTGAATAAGCATCCAACAGCGCTTGAGTAGGATGTTCGTGGGTTCCGTCACCGGCATTTATCACTTTTGCTTTTATGCGTTGAGACAAATAATGGGCTGCCCCAGGGTTTGGGTGACGCATTACCACCATGTCCACTTTCATGGAAAGAATATTATTGACCGTATCCAATAGTGTTTCCCCTTTTTTAACAGAACTTCCTGAAGAACTGAAATTCACAATATCAGCGGAAAGTCTTTTCTCGGCCAACTCAAATGAAAGTTTTGTGCGCGTTGAATTTTCAAAAAACAAGTTAGCAACAGTGATATCACGTAAAGAGGGAACTTTTTTTATTGGTCTATTGATTACCTGCTTAAAACTATCCGTAGTTTTAAAAATCAAATCGATATCCTCCTTTGTGAGGTCTCTAATTCCGGTTAAATGGTCTATACTGAGATTATTCATTCGATTCATTTGGCTTAAAAAGAAAAACTTGGTCCGCACCTTCTGTTGCTTTCCATTCTACAGATACTTTTTCAGAAATTAATGTATCAACAGTATATCCAACATAATCCGCTTGAATGGGTAAATCACGCTGAAATCTGCGATCAATTAATGTTAACAATTCGACTTTACTTGGACGACCAAAAGCCATTAATGCATCCAAACCAGAGCGAATAGTACGTCCTGTATATAATACATCATCTATCAAAACAACATTCTTATTTTCAATCACAAAATCAATATTTGTGACACTTGGAATCAATGGGCGCTCCCTACGTCTAAAGTCGTCTCGGTAAAAGGTAATATCCAAATTTCCACAAAGTATGGAATGCTGCAAAATTGATTCTAGTTGAGCTTTTAAACGAGATAACACATGTATTCCTCTTGGCTGTAGACCAATTAAAACGGTTTTTTGGAAATCATTGTGAGTTTCGATTAATTGATAACATAGCCTTCTGATGGTTAAATCCACTTGCGTTTCATTCAGAATAACTTGTTTTTCCATTAAAAACAAAAGTACACTTTTTTTTTATTGTGTAAGATTTCTTGATAGAAAATATTCAGTCATTTTGGCAGTTAAACCACCGTTAAATGTGTCATAATTTACATCTTTCCAATTCTTTTTTGAGCTGGTTTACAATTTGAGGTATAAAAAACATTAAAATATATGTTATGGACTTTTCAAAATTCACCGACAAATCACAAGAAGCAATTCAGCAGGCACAACAATTAGCTGAAAATCAAAAACATCCAGCAATTGAAAACGCGCATATTTTACAAGGAATTTTTAACGTTGATAAAGATGTAGTTCCCTATTTACTAGGTAAATTAAACATCAATACAAAGATGGTTGAGGCAGCCTTGGATAAAATCATTCAATCATTTCCAACCGTTACAGGTGGTCAATTGTATTTATCAAAATCGGCAAACTCTGTTTTGAGTCAAGCTATACAAGAAGCAGGAAAATGGCAGGATGAATATGTTTCTATTGAAATGATTCTATTGAGTATGGTAGATTCAAATGATATTATCGGAACACTTTTCAAAGACAATAATTTACGTAAAAACGAATTAAAACAAGCAATTATGGATTTAAGAAAAGGACAAAAAGTTACTTCATCAAGCCAAGAAGGAACGTATCAGTCATTAGAGAAGTACGCTAAAAATTTAAATGAACTGGCGCAGTCAGGTAAATTGGATCCAGTAATTGGGAGGGATGATGAAATCAGAAGGGTTTTACAAATCTTGACTCGACGAACAAAGAATAACCCCATCTTAATAGGCGAACCGGGCGTTGGTAAAACAGCAATTGCTGAAGGTCTGGCTCATAGAATAATAAGTGGTGACATCCCCGAAAACTTAAAAAATAAAATTGTGTACTCTCTGGATATGGGTTCACTTATTGCGGGTGCAAAATACAAAGGAGAATTTGAAGAACGCCTCAAATCAGTTGTAAAAGAAGTAATTGATGCCGAAGGTGAAATCATTCTATTTATTGATGAAATTCACACACTAGTTGGTGCCGGTGGCGGAGGTGAAGGTGCAATGGATGCTGCCAACATATTAAAACCTGCTTTGGCACGCGGTGAACTAAGAGCTGTGGGCGCAACAACCTTAAATGAATACCAAAAATACTTTGAAAAAGATAAGGCGCTTGTAAGACGCTTTCAACCCGTATTGGTTGATGAACCAAGTGCTGAAGATGCCATATCTATTTTGCGCGGGATAAAAGAAAAATACGAAAACCATCATAAAGTACTCATAAAAGATGCGGCAATTATCGCTGCTGTGGAATTATCACAACGCTATATAACGGAACGACATTTACCAGACAAAGCCATCGATTTAATCGATGAAGCAGCCTCTAAACTTCGAAGGGAAATCAATTCAATACCCGAAGAATTGGAGGAACTGGATCGAAAAATATTACAACTCGAGATTGAACGAGAAGCCTTAACACGTGAAAACGACATTAAAAAACTCGAAAATGTAGAGAAAGAATTGGGGAATTTATCAGAAAAAAGGGATGCTTTTACGGCCAAATGGAAATCAGAAAGAGATGTTGTCGATTCCATTCAAAAAATCAAAGAAGATATTGAGAATTTCAAATTTGAAGCAGATCAAGCAGAACGATCCGGTGATTATGGGAAAGTGGCTGAGATTCGCTATGGAAAAATCAAGGAGGCAGAAGGATTATTAGAAAAATCTAAACTTAAACTAACTGAAATTCAGATTCATTCGAAAATGATTAAAGAGGAAGTAGATGCCGAAGAAATTGCCGAAGTAATTTCCAAATGGACAGGAATTCCCGTGCAAAAAATGATTGAAAGTGAAGTGTCAAAATTGCTTCGGTTAGAAGATGAATTAACGAAAAGAGTGGTTGGACAAGAGGAAGCAATAGAAGCATTAGCAGATGCAGTGAGACGTTCACGTGCTGGACTTCAAGATGCTAGAAGACCCCATTGGCTCATTTATTTTTTTAGGCACAACGGGTGTTGGAAAAACAGAACTAGCAAAGGCTTTAGCAGATTTCCTGTTTAATGATGAGAATGCCATGACTCGAATCGACATGAGTGAATACCAAGAAAAACATTCTGTTAGTAGATTAGTGGGCGCACCTCCAGGATATATAGGATATGATGAAGGCGGACAACTTACCGAGGCCGTTAGAAGACGCCCCTACTCCATAATTTTATTAGATGAAATTGAAAAGGCTCATCCTGATGTTTTCAATGTTTTACTTCAAGTGTTGGATGATGGCAGATTAACGGATAACAAAGGAAGAACAGTTAATTTTAAGAACACCATAATCATTATGACATCCAATATGGGTTCGGCAATTATTCATGAACGCTTTGAAAATGTACAGGATACTGATTTAGAAAAAGTTAGAGAAAAAACAAAATTTGAGGTTATGGAACTTTTGCGTCAAACAATCCGACCAGAATTTTTAAATCGAGTAGATGAACTAATTATGTTTATGCCTCTAACAAAAGAAAATGTAAGGCAAATTGTTGAAATTCAAATTAATAACCTCAAAAATTTGTTACGCATAAAATCCATTAAACTTGTCGTAACACCAGATGCATTTGACTGGATTTCTGAGGCAGGATATGATCCATTTTTTGGAGCAAGACCAGTAAAAAGAGTCATTCAAAAACAAGTTCTAAACGAATTATCGAAAGCATTATTGGCAGGAAAAGTTGATACGGAGCAAAATGTTGTGATGGATATATTTGATGGAAAGATTGTATTTCGCAAACCAGTATTGGCAGAGGAAGAGATTTAAAGTCATTAACCTACATGTGTAAACTTCAAAAACACCCATTAAGAAACTTTAAATTTCAAAAGAAAAATCTTTAGTTACCAACATTTTAGCAGAAGAATTTAACAAAAAAAATATTGTATAAACTATTTATATAACTTTATAACGAAGCATTTTGCAGTTATAAGTAATGAACAAGGAACAAATAGATAGTGCAAACGGTGACATACTTTTATTAAGTACTTCTGACCCTAAAAAAGCATTTCAAGAAGCCAAGTTAATACTG
>CAIUSK010000211.1 GCA_903901805.1 uncultured Flavobacteriales bacterium | reverse complement strand
CTGTTGGATGTTATTTTAATAGGAGTTATTTTCTTATTGAGCCAAGCGTAGAATATGAGGGGATTACAGGTGTTTCTCCTTGATTTTACTATGTTCTGGTAAAAACGAAAGTTAGAACTATTATTTAGGGGTAATTAAGCGTTTTTCTCAAAATATTGGATTTTTTACCTGATTTTTATCGCTATTAAATGAAATTCCTGTATCTTTTGCTTAAGTAAGTTTTAATTATTAGAATGAATATTAAGCGTTTTTCACTTCAATTAAGTGTTTTTCATGTAATGACTGTGACTGAAAACGGGGTGATTTTTAGATTTTTGGAACAAGGAAAACTTTCTAAACGAGTAAAAAGTAATGAATTCAATGCATTAAATGTGCATGAAATCAGAAACATCGAGAAGCAATTTCAATTAGTTTTCATAGAGAATTAACTTATCTAGCAAAAACCACACAAACGGTACTTCTATCGATTTTTACCGTCTTCTTCTTTTTTAACTGTAAATGATATTCCATCATCCCCTCCAAATCGGTATACATCTTAGATTTTTCGACCTCTGGGGTCACAAAGTAGATGAAAGTCTCATTCCTTTTAGGTTTGGGGCTTTTTTTATTTATTTTACTGAGTGAGTTTATTATTATAAAAAGGAACTTAAGTTTCAGTATAACATAATGTTAAGTTTTCGGTAAAAGTTAGAACTATCGAAAAGGTTCAACTCATTTTCCGGGTAGTTTGGCAACCTCGTTTCCATTCATGGTTTCTCGTACAATTTCGGCAATAAATGCAGCGAATGCGGTAATATCTTGTTCCACACTTGCCTGCTCAAGAGCCTTCATATATCTTGTTCTTGACTCTACTGGGATAATAGTCCATGGATAACCTCCAGAAGCTAACATTACATTCATTAGAAACCTTCCCATTCGTCCATTCCCATCCATGTAAGGATGTATGTAAACGAAAATAAAGTGACCCAGAACTGCTCTTACAGATGCTTCCGATTCCTGTGTAAGTAATTCGAAAAGCACAGGCATAGCATCTCTCATTGCATCTATATTGATCGGGACATGTTTTGAATTTCCAATATATACTTGATGATTTCTATATCCAGCAAGATCTTTTGGTTGAAGTATGCCAGCTGCAACACTTGGATCGAAGAGCTCTCTAAACCATCTACTATGATCTCTTTCCGCTTGAAAACCCGGATTAGCTCCTAGAAGGATTTTTTCAATACTTTCTTTTACTTGATTAAATGCTTGGTAATAACCTCGTGCAGCCATGGCATCACGCTGTTTTCTGTCCTCTTTATTCGATTTAGAATTCCATTCTCCACTACTCACTCGTGCAATAAGTTCGGGACTTACTTTGTAACGTTCTATTGAAAGAGAGTGATACGCATCCGTGAGATAGAGATCATCCACTTTTTGCAAATAGGATTTAACATCAGGACTAATTTCAGGAGCAGGAGGGAAAAGTTGAATGATCTTTTTTCGCATTTCTTGCCAGAGTAAACGGATACGAATTGTAGAAGGAGAGCGCTCTCTAATCGGTATGTTAATCTCACTATTTGATTCAAATGGATTGGCCTCGCGGATATCGTAATCAGCTTGTTTAAACGTTTCAATAATTTGGTCAGCGATCATTTCACGACCAATATTTCGGAAGGCTCCAGCTAATCTTCCAGCAAGTGTCGAATGTCCGTTTTCGAGCAAAACCGGCAATACTTCGGACGCATCCCGAATCATGGATAATGCCGCTCGAACGTCCAAGGAGTGTGTTACATAAATTCGTGGACTGCAATATACAAGTGAGGAGGGGAGGTCGTACATACGGATACCTTTTATTACACTAATTAAAGCATCACCGGGAATATCTGTTTTTAAATTAAATAAGGATGTTGCATGAGGCAGAGGGGTAGGGTTATTGTTGCCTTTTGGAGATTTTACGAGTAATTGTTCTGGAATAGAAGTATTTTGAACATGTTTGAGAAGAGATTGATCTGCTGCTAAACACCATTCTTTGCCGTATTTATGGTTTAAAAAAGCAGCGACAAAATCCCAATATGCGCTATACCAAGAAGTTGTTTCTCCTTCATTCTCCAATGGATCAGAGGCAATATACCAACCTTTTGAAACCTCCTTGATAAAACCATATTTTAGAAGAAGTTGACGATGCTTTACTGTTTTAAATGTATCAGTATATATAGCTATTATTTGTTTGTCCTGAATTTCTTTTAACGATTGAAGCGCATCAGCTAGTTTTTGATTCGGTTTCAATTTCGGTGAAGTATTAGTTTTTGGCATTGTTTAGTTATTAGTATATAGACGCGTGGTATTGTTATTATATTTAATTGTGATAAAATTAGTATATTTAATTAAAATTCAGAAATTATTCATTGAAATAAATAATTTGGTTGTTTTATTCTTTGTATCAATCTGTTTAAAATTAATAGTTATGCCCCCCTCCAAATTCCTATAAAAGTTAGATTACTCTTCTTATGGTTCCAACATAAAAAAAGTCCCATTCCTATTTGGTTTGGGACTTTTTTATATTTAAAGAGGATCGAATTTTTTATAAATCTTGTACT
>CAIUSK010000210.1 GCA_903901805.1 uncultured Flavobacteriales bacterium | reverse complement strand
GGTTTCTCCGGTATTAGGTCCAGATTTTGTTACGGGTGGATTCTTTAATGTAATTCAACCAGGAATTAACATCGATAATCTTTCGGGTGTGTTAAATCCAATCGGCTCTATTCCTGGAACCTATGAACTAACCTATACAGCACAAGTTTGCGGTGTTTTTATTCCTGATACACATATTGTTGTAATTAGACCGCTTCCTGCATTAATTGAGTTTTCAGGAGGTGATTATAATTGTTCAGCTTATCAGTTTAATTCCTTGAATTTATTGGTTTCAGGAAGTCCTGGTTTTTCGGTGAATTACTCATTAAATGGTGTTTCACAAGAATTGACAGGTGTTTCCACTACTTTGATAGCTTTAAGCAATTCTCCAGGTGTCTACGTGTTAGATTCTTTAAGTGATGCTTTTTGTACCAACTCGATTAGCGGTACACAAACCATTTCAATAGCTGATGCGCCCATCACACCTGAAATTCTAGGCGATAGTAACTACTGTTTGAATTCAACTGTTCAGCCCCTTTCTATCGTTAATGTTACAACCGGAATTCGCTGGTATTCCAATTCAGCTTTAACCAATTACCTTGGTGATAACAGCGAATTATTACCTAGTAATCAATCCACACAAACGTATTATGCTACACAGACCATAAATAATTGCGAAAGTTTGCCGGATTCGTTTACGGTTTACATAAAAGCGTGCAACATAGATATCCCAACTGCTTTTACGCCCAATAATGATGGAACTAATGATGTTTGGAATATAACTGGATTAGACACTCAATTTCCGAAAAATACCGTTAAGGTGTTTAATCGTTGGGGTGAATTGTTATTTGAATCTTTACCAGGAACGTATTCTAGTAAACCGTGGGATGGCACATACAAAAGTTTGATGCTACCCGTTTCAACTTATTACTACGTGATAGATTTAACCGATGATGGTTCCACTGATTCGTTGAACGGAATTGTATCAATCATATTAAAAAAATAATCATGAAAAAGATACTATTTGTTTTCATTATTCTATGTAGTTTAAATGGTAATACGCAGCAATTACCTCAATTTACTCAATTCATCAACAATACACCATTATTTAATCCTTCCATGATGTCCATGCAAGAGAGGGCAAGTATTACACTTGGCGGAAGATGGCAAATGTTAGGATTTGGATCTGAACCTCGAACAGCATTTATTAGCGGACAAACACGAATTAGTAATAAATCAAAAAAATCATTAAATCCATCTTTGAGAATTAGCAAGGATAACACCGAAAACGATAGTGTAAAACAATCAAGATTTAGCCATTATGCAGGTGGGCAAATGCTTTTTGATAGTTATGGTGCATTTGATAGAACGAGTATCAATGGATGTTATAGCTTGGGCTTTGATCTGAATGAGGATTGGAAAATGTTAGCAGGAATAAAAGTTGGCTTTTCCAATTTTGGTTTCTATCGGTCAAAAGCACAAGTTACTGGGAATAATGATCAGGAATATGATGCTTATGTAGCCAACGGAACAAACCGAAATTCATTCGATTTAGGAGCCGGTTTTACACTGGTTACAAAAAGTTTTTTTATTGGATTCGCAGCAAATCAATTTACAAAAACAGCCCTTGATTTAAGCTCGTCACCTAGTTATTTTGATCAACGTATGCATTGGAATTTAATTACGGGTTATTCATACAGTATTCCAGGCATAGTTGATCTTCAAGGAATGGTATTATTGAAAAAAATGGCTCCCTCCCCTCTTTCCATGGAAATTGCTGTAAAAGCCGTGCTTCCCAATCAAGTTTGGACAGGAATTCATTTTAGAAACCGATCTTCTGTTGGGTTTATGGCTGGGTTTTTAATCAATGAGTCTTTTCAATTAGGATATTCCTTAGACATCAACACAAATCGGTTGATTTCGTTTAATAATGGTGGACATGAATTAATTTTAAGTTATCGATTTGGGAACTAAAACACTTTTGTTTTCTGTATTTCTAACCTTCCAGTTGCATTTAGTAGTTTGTCAAGAAATGCAATTTTCACAACCCATAAGAATCACAGGTTTAGATTATTCAGAGGAATCCGCACCGATCTATGATAAATGGACGAATCAATTGTTTTTTGTTCGAACATTTTTAGAAAAGAATCCCAATATTAACCTAGTCGATCAAGTTAGTTGGTATGGAAGTTTTAAGCCCCCATACAATTCACTAGAGAATACCTTTCAACTTGATTTTTCTAACAAGAAGGAAAACAGAGTTGTATGTGGAATGAGCGCTGATGGAAAACGGGTCTTTTGTTTCCATCCCGAAGACATGAAGAGCTTTCAAGCCGGCCTGTATGTTTATGAACGTATTGAAAACAAGCTGAAAAACCCTAAAAAAATTGAAATACCCGGGATATTAATCCAAAGTAATAAAATAGGTTTTTTTATGCATGAAGATGAAAAAACACTATTGATATCCTATAAAGGTGAAAACTCAATGGGTGAGGAAGATTTATACAGATCAAATTATGAGGATAAAAAATGGACAACACCCATGCCAATTGGCGCTGAAATTAATACAACTGGATTTGAAATAAGTCCGTTTTTAACGCGGAATAAAGACACCTTATTCTTCGCTACAAATGGCAGAACAGATTCCTATGGCGGGTGCGATATTTATTATTCGTGTTTATCAAAATCCGGGGAATGGACTACTCCAGTTAATCTAGGACCAATTATTAATACCGTTCATTTTGAAGCCTATTTGATTCAGGTAGAGAATGGATTATTATGGTCATCTAACAAAAATGGAAATTATACAGATTTTTATTTCAGTCAATTAGTACCAAGTGAACCCCTTCAAATTCAATACACTAAAAAGGACGTTTCTACTTTTCAAGGATTTGATGGAGAAATTGCGTTGAAAATTCAATCAGGAAATCCACCCTACAAGTATCAATGGTCGACGGGAGGTAATTCTAAAGACTTATTTCAGTTACGAGCCGGAGAATACTCGGTTCAAGTTACCGATTCCAAAGAACAAAAGATTCAATTAAGTATCCAAATTACTCAACCACAACTGCCTTTGGATAGTGTTTTTCATTTTCCAGAGATACAATACAAGAGTGACACCTGGGAATTTGTAAATGATAGCACGTGTTCTTCATATGATTCTCTGAATCAAATCATTAATACCCTTAACCAATACCCCTCCATCGTATTAAAATTAATCTCTCATACAGATGCACGCGGAGATAAAAATCGCAATTTGGTTTTGTCTCAAAATCGGTCTCGAGCATGCTATCGTTATTTGGTACTAGAGAAAGGAATTGATCCTAGACGAATTATTCCCCTTGGACTTGGTGAATCCTCCCCAGCCTCATATTTGGATCCATCAACGGGCAAAGAAGTTCTTTTATCAGCAGAATATTTATCTCGATTTGATGATAATTCGCTTGTTATTAGCCGGTTAAATCAACTTAACCGCAGGACAGAAGGAATTATAGACCGAATGAATTTTTCGAATAACGATCCAAAAGCACCAGAAAGTTATTTATTATTTCTAAAATTGCCTTAAGTAAAAAAAGTGCAAAAAGAATTCATACCATATCACCTTCCATTTCCAACCCATACCACTGGATTGAGTTTTGTTAAAGAGGTATTAGAATCAGGTAAAACAGCTGGAAATCAAGCCCAATCACTTATATGTAAGGAGCTGTTATCGGTAGATTTTCCTAATTCGTTTTCTTTCTTAACCACATCTTGTACATCCGCATTGGAATTTTCTACTTTATTGGCAGGGATCCAACCAAACGACCATGTGATACTTCCCTCCTACACCTATCCAAGTACTGCAAATGCATTCCTTTTGCGCGGCGCAACGTTATCTTTTGTCGACTCTCTACCCAATTCTCCAAATATGGATTTGGATAAAGTAGAAGAATTGATAACAAAAAAAACAAAAGTGCTCTGTGTAATGCATTATGCTGGTATTTCACTTGATTGGGAGAAAATTGAAAGGATAAAATCAAGGTATAATTTGACCATTATTGAAGATGCCGCTCAATGTTTAGATTCAAACTATGTGAAAAATGGCACTGATTATCCTTTAGGTTCATTAGGAGATTTTGGTGCAATTTCTTTTCATGAAACAAAAAACATTAGTTGCGGTGAAGGAGGATTATTGCTGTTAAATAATAAAAATGATATCACTCAAGCTGAAATTATTTATGAAAAGGGTACTAATCGTTCTGCCTTTTTGCGATCAGAAACCGCTTTTTATGAATGGAAATCACTTGGTAGTTCTTACGCTCTATCAGAAATAAATGCTGCAGTTTTGCGTGCTCAATTGATGCAGAAAGAACAAATTATATTATCAAGATTGAAGGTTTGGAATGAATACAAATTGGCATTTTCCAAAATTTCTGTTCCATTTGTACCTGAATACGCCAAGCACAATGCGCATATTTATTATTTGCAATTGGCTGATTATAAAGAGTCAGTGGAATTTATTCAGTTTATGCAAAAAGAAAAGATTCAAACGCTTCATCATTATCGACCTCTTCATAGTAGTGATTTTTTTAACGATAAGCATGATGATCGTTCATTGGTAAACGCCATTAATTTTTCGAATACCTTGGTGAGATTACCAATTCATCATGAGGTTAATTCAGACCGAGTAATTGAAACTGTCTTAGATTTTTTTAATTGAACTTTCCAAATGCTAGTGGTAAAATATCTAGTACTGAATGAAATTTCAAAACCTTATTATTCTGACTCACCAATAGTATTTCAATCGGTTTTTTTTGTCTCGATTCTGATTCTGCCATAACTTGTCGGCACCCACCGCAAGGAGTTAACCAAGCATCTTTTTCAAATAAATCACCAAAAGCAACTACACATAATTTGATTACCTTTTTTTCCGGATAAATTGCTCCTGCATGAAAAAGTGCAACACGTTCAGCGCAAAGACCTGATGGATAGGCAATGTTTTCTTGATTGCTTCCAACAATTATTGATTGATCTTCCATGCGCAAACTCGCCCCAACATGAAATTTACTATAAGGTGCATATGCATTTTTAGCTATTTTGAAAGCTTCATTTACCAATTCTATTTCATCACCGGGTAATAAATTCCAATGCTCAATCTCTTGATATTCAATTGTTATTGTTTGTTTCATGATTTAATTTATTCGTCGAAACCAACGCTTGCTTTCCCATTAAAATGATGAGTATAGCCAAAACCTACGGTTAAAAAGGAAGATATGGGTGAAAGCTCTTTTGAGGTATAACCAATTTCATTACCCTCTTCATAACCAATATCCCAAGGTTTAAATGAATTATTGAAAAATGAATACCCTACAGAAAAACGATATGTGTCTGATTCACTCGAAGCAAGAACAAATCCAATAATAGGCTCTATGTAAATAGATGATTTTGAAATCAAATCAATCTCTCTAGATCTCAATAAGTCGGAATAAAATAGGTTTTGTGCGTATCCAATTTTAACTCCTGCATCTATGGCAAATAATTCTGAGTAGAATTTCTCATGACCAATTTTCAAAAAACCTCCAAATGAATGATTTCCACCAAATACTTTTGAAGGAACCCTAAACTCATTAATTGCAAAATAAGAATACCTCCCTCCTACGCCAAGTGCAAATCCATTTTTAAAAGCAAATTGATAATAAGGCGAAACATGCACTAATCCTTGCATTATTTCTCGAAATGCTTTATTCGTAATGGAATTCGGTAAACCTAGTTCAAGTGTAAATGAATGTTTTGGTTCAATAATTCCCTGACCCTTAACTGAATAAGATAACGAACAAATAACAATAAGGAGGTGAATCGGAAATAGTTTCATAAATTATCGACACTAATATACAAAAAACTTTGATTTAAATAAGTTTATTGTGTTCGCTACCAATAATTTTGAGTGTTTGGGTAAAAAAGTGAGGGAATTATCATCCC
Organism: uncultured Flavobacteriales bacterium; assembly: GCA_903901805.1. Classification (GTDB taxonomy): domain Bacteria; phylum Bacteroidota; class Bacteroidia; order Flavobacteriales_D; family Crocinitomicaceae; genus UBA952. The sequence continues at coordinate 2,781 of CAIUSK010000210.1, read as the reverse complement.
TCACTTTTGATTTTATTTATTCATGACAATGTACAACATAGTTACCTGTTGTGTCCGTATAACCGTTTGCCTCGAGAGTTTCCACTTCATCACCACATTTTTCACCTAATGGGATTTCATTTCCGGAGGCATCGTCATAATGACATTCATGACATTTGTTTTTGTTACATGATGTAACTAAGATTAGGCTTGTGGCAATAAATGCCACAGAAAAAACTACTTTTTTCATTTTGTTTTGTTTTTAAGATTATTAGATAATTTATAAGAAAGACTGATATAAAAATTCCTTCCTGGATTAGGCATTTGAATATTCTTTAGCCTAGAAAGATGGTCAATGTAGTTCGTGTTTAAAATATTCTTACACCCAATGCTGCATGAAAAAATTGATTTTAATCGAATATCGAAACTGAGTGCTGCATGCAGTAAATGATAGGAATCTGATGGTGATTCGTTGAAAGCAACCTGATTTTGTTTTGCCATCCATGCATATTGAATAGTCAAGTCTTTTAATTTAAGCATCTTTCCAATATCAAAAGTATATTTAAGCGTGTTTTGAATTCGAGGCTGGGGAAGTAACGAAACACTGCTGTCTGTAGCAGATTGCGCATAAATTAAAGATACCGAACTTTCTATATGAAGTCGGTGATCAAAATGAGGATGATAGTGCATTCCTATATCAGACCCATAAAAAAGTACTTGATTCAATTGTTCATAGGTAAAAACAGGCATGCCGTCTTGATAAGCACCAGAAGGAAGAATGTAAATGTAATCCTTCATGAAATTGATAAATGGATTTATAATCCAAACAAGGTGTTCCTGATTTATTTCAGCCGTCACATCAATTTGAGTTGCTTTTTCGGGTTTTAAATTAATATCTCCAATTTCATACCTTAGGGCGCCATGATGAAACCCATTCGCTAATAATTCGGATAAATGAGGTGATCTAAACCCGGAAGATAAATTGGTTCTAAAAGTAAATTTCCCCGAATTATAAATGCTTCCAATTGATCCGTTCGGACTATTAAAGGATTTAACGACAGGATTTATAGAATGAAACACATCGAAGGTTTCAATTCTTCTGTTATCAAATCTAATTCCTGCTTGAAAATTCCATTTCTTCCATTCATATTGAATGGTTCCATAGACACCATTGTCAAGTGTATTTGCATTAGGAACTAGTGTATCTGAAGGATTTAATCCGTTTCTATTATTTTGAAGCATCCCTTGAACGCCCGCAATCAGTTTTAATTTTTTTCCTTGATTTCTTATCCATTTCAAGGAATACAATGAATTAAAAAGGGACATGTTAATACTCGGAATAGTTACTTTTTCATCGTATTCAATTAATTTATTCCAGGTTGATCCGAGTAAAAAGTGTAGGGTATTTTTTTTGTAATACCACTTGTTATCAAATGAAAAATAGTGATTACTAAAAAATTGTGCTGGTAGTTCATATTTTCTTTTTTGATCATCCACTTGAAAATCTTGAAAATTGATTAAGGTATCATGGGTATGTCCCGGAATACCTGTTGTAGATTGAACATATGAATATCTAAATGTATGAATACTATTTTTTGAATTCCAAGATAATGCACTTTTTATTACCCATTCATTAAATCGTGAGTTTTTCGCAAATTGCTTGCTAGCCAATTGGAAATCAGCATGATTCGTATAGCTAGAACCAATCATCCATTTTAAATTTTGTTTAGATTGCTTAAAGAGAAACTTACCGCCCCCTCCCATTGTATTTGAATTTCCAATCAAACTGGCCTGTAATTCTTGTGTGTTTGTTGCAGCATAATTTTCATCCGTGAAATAAATCACACCACCCAATGCATCGGCGCCATACAATAAGGAAGCCGGTCCTTTAATCACTTCGACAGAACCAATGCCTAATTCTGAAATTCCCATTCCATGATCCCCACCCCACTGCTGACCCTCAATTCGTAAACCGTTAATGAGTGTAACAACCCGCATTCCTTGTTGTCCTCTAATAACAGGCTTGGAGATGCCATTTCCTAAGTTTGATTGATAGACTCCGGGAATATTGGAAATTATTTCTCCCATATTCATTGCAGCAACGGAAGTTAATTCACTGATTTTCCTTGTTTCAATATGAAAAGGATTTTTGTTTTGCATTTGTGCTGTGCTTCCTGACACGGTAAATTCTTGCATATCAATGTGTTTTTCTTCCAGTTCTATTTTGAAACTTGATCTAACACTATCAATAGTAATTAACTGAGAACCATAGTCGATGGCTTGAATTTTAATACGAAAAGGCAAAACAGGTGGTTGACGAAAACTGAAATAACCAGTTGAATCTGAAACACATAATTGTTCGGTTTCAACAATGAAAAGCCGAGCACCAACAATGCATTGAGAAGTTGTTTTATTCAACAATTGTCCTTTTATAATTTGAGAATTACCCAAAAAAGACGTAAAAAGGCAAAACAAGATGACACTTGCTTTTAAACCAGTATATAACATAGATTTTTAATTAACTTAAGAAGATCAAAAAGAATACTTGAACAAATTAAGCTAAATTGGGTGGTCCCCTTCGATTAAAATAAAGAAATGAATTCGTTACGAATGTAGAATCACAATCTGAATACGATACGATATTTATGTTGGAAACAGGAATCGCTATTATTGAAATAGCAAAACTAAATGTGGATAAATCTAAATCGCAGGCCACACAATCGTCGTGATTAAACGATTTTTCTGTTGAATGACTGATGTGCTTGTGTTCTGAATGATCATCTAAATGCCACCATTCCTTGG
>CAIUSK010000209.1 GCA_903901805.1 uncultured Flavobacteriales bacterium | reverse complement strand
GTGAGTAGCTCCTAATTGGCCCGCAGTTCCATTTCCTCCTCTAAAAACAATCGGACAATGGTATTGACCTCCTGACATTTGGAGCATTTTTGCCGCACTATTTATTATTTGATCCGCTGCTAAAATCGCAAAATTCCAAGTCATGAACTCCACTATTGGACGTAATCCATTCATAGATGCACCTACTGCAATTCCAGCAAAACCTAGTTCAGCAATCGGTGTGTCAATTACACGTTTTGAACCAAATTCATCAAGCATTCCTTGAGAAACTTTATACGCTCCGTTATATTCAGCAACTTCTTCACCGAGTAAAAATACCGACTGATCTCTTCTCATTTCTTCGCTCATTGCTTCGCGAAGCGCCTCTCTAAATTGTACCGTTTTCATAGAATTGTTATAGGGATTGCGAAATTACGTGTTCCCTTTGGTTTTATCAATTATTTAACAACAAATTTTAATGTCCTTGCATTAGTTCCTAATTGAACCAAATAAGTTCCAGCGGCCAAACCTGTTGTAGGGATTACAATTAAATTGTCTCCCGATTTCGATTGAACAGCAGTAGTTGAAATTATCTTGCCGGATAAATCTAAAATAGAAACATTCAAGCGAGAATCATTCACCGAAGAATAACGAATATGGATATCCTCCTCTGTAGGATTCGGATATAAGTCTATTGCCGACAAATCTGAATTTTCTGTAAGACCTAATACAAGGTTATCAGAAGGAGATCCAGCATAAAGGTTAATGTCATCTAAATAGATATTATTACCGCCTTCTCCTTCGAATTTGAATTTCATTTTAAAATTAGGTGTGAAATAGAGACTTGTAACATTGACCATGTGAACTGTCACCCACTCTGACTGCTGAGTTGGTTTCCAGCTTGTGGAAGATACAGAACTCGACAATTGATTTCCGCCTATCGTTTTTCGTTGCGCCCAAGTTTCACCACAATCTGAGGTTACAAAAACCTTTAAGTATTCATAATCTGCTGTTGTTTTTTTACGGTAAGCATAACGGAAGCTCAAAGTAACTGTTTCCGTTGAAGGAATAACAGACAAATCGATAGGTGCAGATGTTAATTCATCAATACTTGACGCAGCCTGACCAAAATTAACCAATTTGGCACATTGTGCTCCGGAATGACCCGTTGTATTTTCAATTGTCCATGCATTGTTATTATTTGGATTATATACTTCCCAATTGTTCACATTCGTTAATGTTGAATAAGATTCAAACCCTTCCCAATAAGGCAATACAGAAGGATCTGGCAATACTCGGATGTAATTATTTTTGATTTCATTATCCGTTGTTGAACCATCAGTTGCAGTTAATTTTACCGTGTAAAGTCCTGGCTGTGAAAAATTAATCATCGGATTTTGAGAACTAGCAGTCGAACCTGATGCGAATGTCCAACCTGTTGATGGAGTAATTTCCCAATTCCAACCAGTTACCACATTATAGGAATCATCTTCTAATTGAATAGAATCACCCAAACAAATTGTTGTTCTGTCTGTCGTAAATTGTGCTTTACACAAGAACACATCACCCGTCGCGCCTGTAGCCGTTAAGTTCGCCGATTGCCATAGATTAAATCTTCCTGTTGTTGTTACCTGCAATGCTGCACGCATGCGAGCAACCTGACCACCCGTATACATTTTGGAACAATAAGAATAATCCATGTAATTTTCTACGTTATCTCTCACGTCATAAGACCAAAAGGAATTGACTGAATTACACGTATTTGCATTAATTAAACAAGAAGTGACTCCAATGCAATTGGGTGTATCATCTACCCCATCATCTGTGCTGCAAGAGGATGCGTTTCCAGGATTGTTATTTCCTCCCCATGTATGAGAAAGGTTTAACCAATGTCCAATCTCATGAGTCATCGCACGACTTGTTCCAACTGAACCAGTTCCAATTGACCCCATGTAATCGTGCAAAATCCAAATTCCATTTGTCATGCTAGTGGCTGACCAACCGGATGGATTTGTAGTGTACCCCGCGGCACCACCAATTTCTCCACAAATAAAAACATTTAAGTATCTATTTCCTGGCCAAGAACCATTGAATACATCATTTCCATTTCTAATCGCCGTAACTTGAACGTCACCATCTGCACCATCATAGGAAAGTGGACTCATTGTGCGTGTAATTCCTTTGAAACAAGTTCCGTTGGGCGCTTTTGTTGCCAGAACAAATTCAATTTCAGCATCAGTGGGCATACCCACAAAATCAGACTGGACAGTTGCTGTATCAGCGTTTAATTTTCTGAAGTCACGATTCAAAATCGCTAACTGATCCATGATTTGTTCGTCAGAAATATTCTCAATACCGTTGTTATGCAACACATGAAATACGATAGGAATTCTGTAAATCACTCCTTTCGGTTGTGCTTTTTTCAATGCTTTAGAAAACTCAATATCATCTTGTTGTTTTTGCAAAACATAATCAGGATTCTGCATCAAAGCAGCCATTTTCTTATGTTGAATACAATACTCTACTTTCTCACCATCACGGGCGTTTGTAGGATCAAACGGTGCTTGTATTTGTCCAAAAAGCGAAAAAAACGCAAGAAAAACAAACGTAAAAACAATACTGGTTTTTAAATTCATAGTTAATTTTAGTTTAGAACAGTTAAATCTTTTAATAGTTTGCCTAAATTACGACTTTATTTAAAAATGTTCCAAATAATTTTACATTTATTCAATTTTTATTGATTACGTCTGACTCCAATTAAGATCCTTACATTTGTAATATGAAATCAAGAAAAGCATCCGAAACCATCTCCATTACAACAAAAGTTGTTTTGCCAAATGACACCAACACCTTAGGAAATCTTTTTGGCGGACAGTTACTCGCTTGGATGGATGAAATTGCCAGTGTTTCTGCTCACAGGCATTGCAAAAGAGTTGTTGTTACTGCATCAGTAAATCATGTTTCGTTTCAAAAGCCAATCAATCATGCTTCTATCGTAACATTGGAAGCGAAGGTTTCTCGTTCGTTCAGTTCATCTATGGAAATATTTGTAGATGTATTTGTAGAAGATCCAGTTACTGGCGAACGAGCAAAATGCAATGAAGCCATTTATACATTTGTGGCAGTAGATCAAAATGGAGGACCGATTCAAGTACCTGAACTGATTCCAGAAACATCTGAAGAAAAAAATCGATTTGAAGGAGCATTACGCAGGAAACAACTAAGTCTGATTCTCGCGGGTAAAATGAAACCAAGCGAAGCAACTGAACTAAAGAAATTATTTTTTGAAGAATAGTTTATTTCTTTTTTTTCTTAGTCAATTGGGCATTAGGTTGCGGAAAGATACCCACACGCATTATTGATTTGGTTTTTTTATACAGAAAAAGTGTCTCAGGTGATTCATCCACCGTTCGCTTAAAAGTTAAAATTAGTGTCGTTTTATCCTTCTTTTCCCAAGTATAGGGAACGGTCATTTCGTTTCTGCCGATGGTAAAATCGAGATCTGTTTTTCTTAATTTTATTGAAATATCCGCTGATGCCACGTCGATCAGTTGAGACCCTGTATTCAATTTATATGCTTCAATTTGTCCCACATATTCACCACAAAACCTTTTCTTAAGCGGTTTTTGAGCAACGGTTGAAAGCGAAGCCCAGAGAAAGAAAAAAAGCAACCAATGTTTCATGCGGAGCGAAGGTAAGGAAATGGGGTGTGAAAATGAAATACCAGACCTAGGAAGTTTCAAAATGGTTTGTCTTGTTCCGAGAAAATACGAAATATTTGATCAAATCCTACTCAGTGAAAGCTCCATATTATTTGAAAACATAAAGAAAAAGTATCTGAAAACATAAAATCCGCACTTTGGAGGCGCTACATATTAAAGGAAAATGGTCAGAAATGATGTTGAAAAATAGTTTAATCACCCCAAAAAAATCCTAAAAAATGACCTGATTTTCATAGGTTCGAGTCCACAAATGTTACACTGGATGTTACACTCAAAGAAAAAACCCTTGACTAACTAACTGATAATCAAGGGTTTATGGTTTAAAAACGTGGTACCTCCAGGAATCGAACCAGGGACACAAGGATTTTCAGTCCTTTGCTCTACCAACTGAGCTAAGGTACCAGCCTAATTGGAGTGCAAATATATAAAATTGAATAGGAATTACAAACTTGAATTGAAATTAATTTCTTAACAGTATCGTAACTCTTTTTTAAATCACTCGTATTTGCATAGTTGGGTAGAAAAATGTACTTTTGCGCCCGCGATTTAAATTAAAAATGAATTAATAAGTATGGAATCAATGATGATTTATGTGCCTATCTTAATGGCAGTTATTGGATTGCTTTTTATGGCAATGAAAAGAGCATGGGTGTTGAAGCAAGATGCTGGAGATGGAAAAATGAAAGAAATTTCAGATTATATTTACGAAGGAGCCCTGGCGTTTTTAAAAGCTGAATATAAATTACTCACCATTTTTGTACTAATTTCTAGTGTGGTTTTAGCTGGAATTTCGTTTGTAGTTCCTACTACTCACATCTTAATAGTTGTAGCTTTTATATTCGGAGCTTTCTTTTCTGCCTTAGCTGGAAATATGGGTATGAAAATCGCAACTAAAACAAACGTTAGAACTACTCAAGCGGCTCGTACAAGTTTACCTCAAGCATTGAAAGTTTCTTTTGGAGGCGGAACAGTTATGGGATTAGGTGTTGCTGGATTAGCAGTACTTGGTTTAACGGCATTCTTTATTTTCTTCTTTCACTACTTCATGGATGGTGTTTGGCAATCGGCAATGTTTGATGGAGAAATGAAAACTCCTTCAGAATTGATGACCATTGTACTTGAAACCTTAGCTGGATTTTCGTTAGGTGCAGAATCAATCGCATTGTTTGCACGTGTTGGAGGAGGTATTTATACCAAAGCTGCGGACGTTGGCGCTGACCTTGTAGGAAAAGTTGAAGCTGGTATTCCAGAAGATGATCCACGTAATCCTGCTACAATTGCAGATAATGTTGGTGACAATGTTGGTGATGTTGCTGGTATGGGAGCAGATTTATTTGGTTCATATGTTGCAACTGTCCTAGCGGCAATGGTTCTTGGAAACTATGTTATTGGTGACATGAACGGTGATATCGTAAAAGAAGGTTTTGGCGGAATTGGTCCAATATTACTACCAATGGCAATTGCTGGTTTTGGAATTATATTCTCAATTATAGGAACTCTTTTAGTTAAAATATCTAGTAATGATGCGAAGGAAAAACAAGTTCAAGGAGCTTTAAACCTTGGTAACTGGGTTTCTATTGGTTTAACTGCCATTGCTTGTTACGGTTTGGTTACTTGGATGTTGCCAGAAACGATGCAGATGAATTTCTTTGGTGAAGGAATTAAAGATATTTCTTCCCTACGCGTTTTCTTTGCAGCAATCGTTGGTTTAGTTGTTGGTGGTGTTATCTCATCCGTAACAGAATATTACACAGGATTAGGAACAAAACCAGTTTTGAAAATTGTACAAAAATCAGCTACAGGGGCTGGAACTAACGTAATTGCTGGTCTAGCAACAGGTATGATTTCAACTTTCCCTACAGTATTATTGTTTGCAGGTGCAATTTGGGGTTCATACGCATTGGCTGGATTCTATGGTGTTGCTTTAGCTGCTTCGGCTATGATGGCAACAACTGCGATGCAATTGGCAATTGATGCTTTCGGACCAATTTCTGATAATGCTGGTGGTATCGCTGAAATGAGTGAATTACCGAAAGAAGTACGTCAACGAACAGATATCTTAGATTCTGTTGGAAACACAACTGCTGCAACGGGAAAAGGCTTTGCTATTGCTTCTGCGGCATTAACTTCTTTGGCCTTGTTTGCGGCCTATGTAACATTTACAGGAATTGACGGAATCAACATTTTTAAAGCTCCTGTTTTAGCTATGTTATTCGTTGGTGGTATGATTCCAGTGGTTTTCTCTGCTTTAGCGATGAATTCTGTGGGTAAAGCTGCGATGGATATGGTGTACGAAGTGCGTCGTCAGTTCAAAGAAATTCCAGGAATTATGGAAGGAACCGGAAAACCTGAGTACGGTAAATGCGTTGAAATCTCTACAAAAGCTGCTCTTCGCGAAATGATGTTGCCTGGAGTATTAACTATTGGTTTCCCTATTGTTATTGCTACACTTCCAATGTTGTTGGGTTATGACAATCAATTAATCGCTGAAATGTTGGGTGGATATATGGCCGGAGTAACTGTTTCAGGTGTACTTTGGGCTGTTTTCCAAAACAACGCTGGTGGTGCTTGGGATAATGCAAAAAAATCTTTCGAAGCAGGTGTTGAGATCAATGGGGAAATGACCTACAAAGGTTCTGATGCGCACAAAGCAGCAGTTACTGGAGATACAGTTGGTGATCCATTTAAAGATACATCAGGTCCATCTATGAACATCTTAATTAAATTGACTTGTTTAATCGGTTTAGTTATTGCTCCAATTTTAGGCTCAGGTCATGATTCAGATAAAAAAGCTACTCCAGCTGTTGCTACTACTAAAATGGAAGCATGTCACGGTAAAGACAAAGCATGTTGTAAAGACAAAGAGATGAACATGAAATGTGACATGTCTAAATGTGCTAAAATGACCCAAGCAGAATGCGCTAAAATGTGCGATGAGAAAGGATGCTCTCCGGAAGAAAAAGCAATCTGTATGTCACATTACGGTAAAGATGGCAAATGGATTGGCGGAGACAAAATGGAATGTAAATCAGACAAAAAAGAATGTTGTTCCAAAGAAAAAGGTCATCATTAAATATTCAGAAATTTTAAGTATTACAAGTCGTCTCAAAAGGACGACTTTTTTATTTCAGATTAAATAAATCGGTAACCCCAACAAGTTTACTACAAGTAAATCCTTCCGCAAACTCAGCGTTAATCGGTCGGCCAAATTCACGCATTCTACCTGTTAGAAAATCTAAAAAATCTTTTCCAGAAATTGGCGTATTCGGCTCCGCAGAATTGGGGTCATAAAACTGAGTTTTATAACACTTTATAGATTCCACTTTTTTGGTCATATAAGGTGTTACATCAAATAAGATATTGGGCTCAATTAAATAATCCTGAATATAATGAAGTAATAATCTAGGTCGATGCGCCGTTTGAGACTCTCCCTCCCATTCAGTATGAATCTTGCTTAATCCTGAAAGAAAAGCGGCTTCAGCAACTAATTTAGCAGCCCGGGCATGGTCAGGATGTCTATCAACAATAGAATTAGCGAAAATAATCTCCGGCTTTAATCTTCGAATTTGTTGAATGATTTTCTTCAGACTTTCTTCATTGTGCTGAAAAAATCCGTCTTTCATTTGAAGATTGTGTCGCAGGTGAATCCCAAGTAACAAACTTGATTCTTTTGCTTCAGCGTAACGGGTTTCTACAGTACCACGGGTTCCAAGTTCACCTTCTGTAATATCAATTAGGCCAACTTTTTTTCCTTGGTTTACATAATGTAAAATGGTACCCCCCATAGAGATTTCAACATCATCTGGATGTGCTCCAAAAGCGAGAATATCTAAATTCATGGGTTAAACGTAGTTTTCAATACTTGGACAAGAACAAATTAAATTTCTATCCCCGAACGCATTGTCTACCCGACGAACAGGAACCCAGTATTTATAGTGTTTCAAATACGAAACTGGATACACCGCTTCTTGAGGTGAATATGGATAATTCCAATTTTTATTAATAATACAATCTGCTGTATGCGGTGCATTTTTCAATAAATTATTTTCTTTATCTGCATGTCCGTTTTCAATTTCGCGAATTTCTTCCCGAATTTTTATCATTGCTTCAATAAAACGATCTAGCTCATCTTTATCTTCTGATTCAGTTGGCTCAATCATCAACGTGCCGGCAACAGGAAAAGAAACTGTAGGAGCATGGAATCCAAAATCAATTAATCTTTTCGCCATATCCGCCACTTCAACCTCAGCCGTCTTTTTGAAATCACGACAATCTAATATCATTTCATGTGCAACTGTTCCATTTTTACCAGTATATAGAATATCATAATGACCTTTCAATTTTGCAGCAATATAATTCGCATTTAAAATCGCTATTTCTGTTGATTCTCGTAATCCAATTGCACCAAGCATTTTTATGTAACCATATGAAATCAATAAAATCAATGCGCTTCCGTAAGGAGCTGCAGAAATTGCATTAATCGGATGCTCACCTCCCGTTTTAACAAATGGATTGCTCGGTAAAAAAGGAGCTAAATGCGAAGCAACGCCAATTGGCCCCATGCCAGGTCCACCTCCACCGTGCGGAATTGCAAAGGTTTTATGCAAATTTAAGTGGCAAACATCTGCTCCAATATTTCCTGGATTTGTCAATCCAACTTGAGCATTCATATTTGCACCATCCATATAAACTTGACCACCATTATCGTGGATAATAGTTGTTATTTCGCGTATTCCTTCCTCAAAAACACCATGAGTTGAAGGATACGTAACCATGAGTCCTGCCAACGTATCCTTAAGTTCAGTGGCAACTGTTTTAAGTTCCTCAATATTGATGTTTCCATTTTCATCACAACCCGTTACAACCACTTCAAATCCAGCCATAACTGCAGATGCAGGATTTGTTCCATGTGCCGAAGATGGAATGATCATTTTGTTTCGGTGTGTATCTCCGCGAGAAGTATGGTATGCCTTAATAACCATTAATCCAGCGTATTCTCCTTGTGCTCCGGAATTTGGCTGTAGAGAAACAGCATCAAAGCCAGTACATTCACATAAATCTTTTTCCAATTGGCGGAACATCAAATGATATCCTTCGGCTTGATCAAGAGGAGCAAATGGGTGAAGATTAGCAAATGAAGGATTGGTAATAGGCATTAATTCAGCTGCTGCGTTTAACTTCATGGTACATGAACCTAATGCAATCATACTATGAACCAATGATAAATCTTTATTTTCCAATCGTTTCAAATAACGCATCATTTTAGATTCAGAATGGTGCGAATTGAAAACAGGATGCGTTAAAAAAGCTTCTGATCGCAAAGCTGATCCATTCGAAACAACTGTACTTGTGGAAGACACTTTTGCATCAAGAACAAGTTGAAAAATACCAACTATTTTATCTACATCGGCCAAGGTATGTGGCTCACCGAAACTAATTGTTATTTCGGAATCATTGACATAATTGAAATTCATTCCCAAAGTCTCTGCCTGGATTCTGATTTGTGCAACCGGTACATTTTTGACCCAAACGGTATCAAAGAAATTTTCACTTCCGAGTGTTACTCCACAACTTTTTAATGCGTTGGCTGCTTTTTTTGCTAACTCATGTGTATGATTAGCGATTTCTTTCAATCCATCAGGACCATGATAAACAGCATACATACTGGCCATAACAGCCAATAGCGCCTGCGCTGTACAAATATTGGATGTTGCTTTATCTCTCTTAATATGCTGCTCTCTTGTTTGAAGCGCCATTCTTAACGCCAAATTATCGTCTGCATCTTTTGACACGCCAATTATACGACCTGGCATGTTTCGCTTATATTCATCTTTCGTAGCAAAAAAAGCAGCGTGCGGACCTCCATAACCCATTGGAACACCAAAACGTTGAGAGTTTCCAATTACAACATCAGCACCCATCGAACCCGGAGATTTCAACAATACCAATGATAAAATATCAGCAGCGACAGCTACTTGAACACCTTTATTTTTTGCTTTATCAATGAAGGCTTGTAAATCAATAACTTGTCCATTGGCATCCGGATACTGTACAAGAGCACCAAAAAATCCAGCTGATAAATCAATGGATTCAGGGCTTCCTATCACTAGCTCTATTCCCAAATTTGTAGCTCTACCCTGTACAACCTCGATTGTTTGAGCAAATGCAGATGAAGCGACAAAAAACTTATTCTTTCCGTCTTTGATGTCCGCTCTAGAGCGAGAATTATAAAACATAATCATTGCTTCAGAAGCAGCAGTTGCTTCATCCAAAAGGGAAGCGTTGGCCATTTCCATTCCAGTTAAATCAATAACCATTGTTTGGAAATTCAAAAGAGCCTCCAACCTACCTTGCGCAATTTCAGCTTGATAAGGCGTATATGCCGTGTACCATCCCGGATTTTCAAGTACATTTCGTAAGATTACCGGAGGAACGATGGTTTCATTATACCCTAAACCAATAAAAGACTTAAAAACTTTATTCTTATTGCCAAATTCTTGAATATGATTAAGGTACTCATACTCTGTCATTGCCTCTTCGATATTCAATTCTCGCGTCAATCGAATTGGCGCAGGAATCGTTTTGTCAATCAGCTCACCTAATGAAGAAACACCGATTGTGTCTAACATTTCTTTTCGCTCCGCTGCGTTCGGCCCGATATGTCGTTTTGAAAAAGAGTTCATGGTATGTATTTTCAAGTTTAAGTATGCAAATATACTGTAGAAAGCTAATTTATTGATAGTATCAACAGTTGAATTTTTAAACAGTTCATTAACTTGCTTTAAAAATGGTAAATTTGTTATTGGTTGATTGAATAGCTCGTGTTTTACCACCTTTTAAATCAGTTGAAATAATGAATAAATTTGAACGTATGCTTTTTAAAAATATAATTCAATGGTTCGGACATAAAAAGAACCTTGTACTGAGTGTTTTCCTTTTAATTGCTGGTGTTTTAGGCAGTGTTTTATTGGTTAAAAACGGGAACAAGGCAGGGAATAATCAACAAACTAAAGAAGTAAAATTAGATACGATTCCAAAAAATATTTCTTTGTTTTTTGCAGGAGATATGATGGGTCATAAACCGATGATTGACGCAGCAAAAGTTGGGACGACTGAAGAATATGCGTATGATCATTGGTTTCAATATATCAAAGAGCATGTATCTTCCTATGATTTAGCCATAGCAAATTTAGAGGTTACACTAGCTAACGCCCCTTATTCAGGCTATCCGCTATTTTGTTCTCCTGACTCCTATGCAAAAGCAATAATGAATACCGGGTTTAAGTTTTTAATCACAGCCAATAATCACTCACAAGATAAAGGGAAAAAAGGACTTGAAAGAACACTTGATGTACTAGACACGTTAAAATTCATGCATACTGGAACGTTTAAAAACAAAGCTGAACGAGATAAGCTCTATCCCTATTTATGGGAGACAAATGGTGCACAAATTGCTTTTTTAAATTACTCCTATGGAACAAATGGAATTGCTGTAACTCCCCCTAATATTGTGAACCTTATTGATACAGCAATTATGCGAAAAGACATTAAAAAAGCGCAAGAAAAAGGTGCTGATTTTATTATTACCACGATTCATTGGGGAGATGAATACCAACGGAAACAGAATAGTTATCAAGATAAATTAGCGCAATGGCTAGCAGATTTAGGGGTTGATGCAATCATTGGAATGCATCCGCATGTTGTTCAACCTATGAAAATAATACATCCAAAAAACAACCCTAAAAAAGACGTTCCAATTGCATTTAGCCTCGGGAATTTTATCAGTAACCAACGTGATCGCTTTAAAAATGGAGGAATCGGTGTGGAACTTAACTTGAAAATAGTAGCTGGTAAAATAACGTGGGACAATTGGGGGTATTATCCGTTTTGGGTGCAATTAGGCGGTAAACCACGCGGGTATTACGTAATTCCAGTTTCTAGTTGGGAAAAGAATCCTGCTAAATATAATTTAACCTCGGCAGAACAACTACAAATCAAGGAATTTGCAACAGATACAAGAGATTTACTGAAAGAAGCGAAAGAATTGTTTTTTCTTGAAAAGTGATTTCGTTACTTCCCTTGATAAATGTACGTGTAGAAAATTCCAACTACTTTTTTGCGTAATTGCAACTGTGAATTTCTAAGCTCCATAATATCATATGTTACAGGAGTAGCCCCAGTTTGACTTCCCGTCATAACAATTTGACCTTGACCATTCTGAAAAACCCAAGTTCCATGAGAAAAGGTAGATTGAATTTGACCTAACGCATTTTTAACGATCGAAATAGAATACGTACCATCTTTCTCAATAGTTAAGGTAGTTGTTTCGTCTAAATTTGTTTTGTCTGTACCATTGTCTAAATAAGTGTCCAATTTCCACTCATTACATAATCTTGCCTTACGACTCAATAGAGAAATTCTTGGACCATCTTCATATTTATAACAAGAAGTAACTAAAAAACCAATTAGGAAGAACGATAAGATTGCTTTCATATTCATATAGTGTTAGTCAAAGATATAAAATCCATTCAAACTTGCAAACATCTATACGGAATCTATCTGTCTTTAGTTTCAGAAAAAAATATAGTAAGCAATCAAAAGTAAATCAATTGAAATACTAACTGTTGCAGCCGATAAAATCCATTTCATGGGTGAAACAGCCAATAAAAAACTCAACGTGATCATTGTTGGAATTATAACAACTACAAGGGCTAGT
Source organism: uncultured Flavobacteriales bacterium (assembly GCA_903901805.1). Classification (GTDB taxonomy): domain Bacteria; phylum Bacteroidota; class Bacteroidia; order Flavobacteriales_D; family Crocinitomicaceae; genus UBA952. The sequence continues at coordinate 7,905 of CAIUSK010000209.1, read as the reverse complement.
GTGCTTTCTATTGCGCCCAAGCCAACTGTTATCCCTCCCAAACAACCGTCCAAGGTTAAAATCAGTGCTATCAAGCCAAAACGATTGAATTCAAGATTTTTTATAAAATCTGATTGTACTGCTGGTGTATGTGCCATAACAAGAGGGATTAAATTAATTTTTACCCTACTAAATTACGTGCCCCTACCTTTTAAAAAAATGACCTAAAACAGAATGAAAGTTGATATATATCAGGAATTAAAATGCTGCCAGCCTTGAGCCTGTAATTGAATTGCACTACCTTGTTTATCAATAAAATACTTTCCATCAGCTACATCGGTTATATGGCCGATTATTGTCATGTTCGGATTTCCCTTTATTTTATCAAAATCACTCTGCTTGATGGTAAATAGTAATTCATAATCCTCACCACCATTTAACGCGGATGTACTTGGGTCAATTTCAAAATCTATCGCCGCCATGGAAGTTTGGGCATCAATTGGAATTTTTTCATCGTAAATATGACATCCTGTATTGCTTGCCGCACAAATATGGAATAACTCAGAAGCCAAACCATCAGAAATATCAATCATCGAAGTTGGAAGTACATCCAATTCTTTTAAATATTGAATAACATCAACCCGCGCCTCTGGTTTCATTTGACGTTGTAAAATGTAATCATTGCCATCTAAGTCGGGCTGAACTGATGGATTTTCTTGGAAAATTTGTTTCTCTCTTTCTAAAATCTGCAATCCCATATAGGCACCACCAAGATCTCCAGAAACAACAATTAAGTCATGTTCTGCTGCATTAGATCGATAAACTACCTGATCTTTTTTTGCTCTTCCTATAGCTGTAATACTAATAACTAGTCCTGATAAAGAGGATGTAGTATCTCCGCCAACCAAATCAATTTTATATTTTTCGCATGCTTCACGCATTCCAAGGTATAACTCATCAATTGCTTCAACAGGAAAACGATTCGAAAATGCAATTGAAACAGTAATTTGCTCAGCGACCCCATTCATAGCACAGATATCGGATACATTTACGGCAACCGCTTTGTAACCAAGATATTTCAACGGTAGATAGGTTAGATTAAAATGCACCCCTTCCACAAGCATATCAGTTGAAACGAGCAAAACCTCACCATTTCCAATATCAATTACAGCGGCATCATCACCAATACCCTTTAGTGTTGACTTATTGTTTATTTCTATTTTACTTGCTAAATGATTGATTAAACCAAACTCACCTAGACTACTTATTTCTGTACGTTCTTCCACCCTTTGCTTTTGTTTGTAAATATAAAATGAAAAAGGAGACCAGTAGGCCTCCTTTAAAATAAAATGCGGATATGATTAATTTTTAGAGAATACTGTTACATATTTTTCTCCTTGATTCAACAAAATTAAGTGATATAATCCTGTACTCAATTTACCAACATCAATCGATTGTTTCATGGATGATTGAAAAGTTAGCTCTTGTTGATACACTACTCTGCCATTCAAATCTTGAACAAGTAACATTGAATTACCCATAATACCTGTCGCTTGAACAGTTAATAAATCAGCAGTTGGGTTTGGATAAACAGAAAGATTAACTTTATTCAGCTCGTCTAATCCAACATAAATACAATTATTAACGATTAACAAGGCATTAGATGTATCGCTTGGACAAACCCCATTTGTCATAATATAATCGTAATTAAATTGACCAGGGAAATTTCCAGTTACAATAAATGAACCTGGTAATTGTTGGTTTGCGGGGTCATACCAAGTTCCTGTCGTTTGGAAAGTTCCTGTTAGTGCATCAAACAAATCAAATGGTTGTCCTTTACATAAAATCACAGCGCTATCAATTCCAGCGTTGGATGGCTCATACACATTAATCAATGCATAAGCTGATGTTGATTGACATGCATTATTCACTAAATAATTCACAAGGTAATTTCCAGTTGTTAGTGCTGTCAAATCCAATATTGAACCGCTTAATGCTGTTGGGTTTTGAGCTAACGACCAAGAACCAGCACTTTGACCAATATTTAACACTGTAGTCAAATCCAATGAATCTGCTGTTTGACAAATTTCAATACTATCATTTGCAATGGTAGAAGGGACACAAGCATCAACACAAATTTGATCTAAGTAAAGAACCCAACCGTCTAATCCACCAGCCGGAACATGGAAAGCAATGTATACATTTCCTGTGTATGCACTTAAATTAACTGAAGTGTCTTGATATATTACATTGGCTATAGAATCCAAGGACATTAAAGTTTGTGTAAAATCAGCTGGATTATTGCCTGTTGTTGAAATCTTTACTTTCACGTCATTTGGTTCAAATTCACTGATTACTCGGTAATTAAATGAAAGAATTTCCGTGCCCGATAAGGTTAATTGAGGCGTAATTAACCAATCGTCGTTTGCCCCTGCATTAAAGTCTGTTGAAATGGAAGCACAATTATTCCCGTTTAATTGATTAAAATCTGTATTGGTGTTCCAAGCTGAAAAATCATTGTTTGCATTTAACACAGTCCAACATTGTTCAGTTTGAGAATCTGAATCAAATCCCTCACACCAACCAAGCGCCGTAATTGAGCTACACAGTGTTCTGAATTCATTTGCAGCAGACCACAAGCTAATGTCTGATCCACAATTAGCACGATAATAAAAAGTATATTCTGTGTTTGGTATTAATCCATTAAAGGTAAATATTGCCGTATCTCCAGACAAAATAACTGTTTGATCGTTTAAAAATGTTCCAGTTCCCTGCGTGAAACCAACAGGCCCATATTCTAAATCAAAAATTGTGGAAGACGAACAATTCAATAACCATCCAACCGTTGCTGTTGATTGAGTGGTTGTGGTTGAAACTACCAAGCCCGCTGAAGGACATGCTGGTGCAGGAGCAATCGTAATTTCATAATCCTCTGTTTCACCAAAACTATAAATCGAACAAGGATCAATTTCATCACCATCCGTAAAATAAACTCCTCTAATTCTTAAGCGATGAACCCCTGTTGGAGGATTACACGTTAAACTAATTACAAAAGAAGACGAATCATTTACTTGTCCCAGTGTGAACCCTGTACCAATTGTTCCGATAGTATAGCCTATTCTTTCATTAATTGTAAAAAAACCATCGTCATTATAATCAATCCATGCGGCATACCCTTGGCTGCCATATTCACCGGTTGCGATTGCAAGGCTATAAGACGCTGATGGAAGTAAAGTCGCAGTATAATTTGGTTGGCCTGTAAAGAAAGTATAAGACGGAACGCCTGACAAGAAACCTGTATTATTAGAAAGTGTTGTCCCTATAATTTCAACGTTCGAAATTAAATCTCCTGATTGCGTACCAAAAGAATAAATAGGTTCACAATAACATTGGTTTGGTAGATTAATGGTAATATGAACGGTATCCGTATTTGTAGTAGTAAATCCAGAACAAGTTACAGCACAATAAAAATATTCATCTCCTGTTGCTGTTAATGCCCATGTTGGCGAAGTTGCGCTTGTAATCGGACTAAAATTAACCCCATCTGTAGAATTGAACCATTGGTAAGTTACTCCCGACCCTAATGTTGAGTTTTGAAGTGAAAACACGGTTGTGGCACCAGTACACAGTGCGAAACCATTGCTTGAAAGCGTATTTCCCGGAGTTGGATTTCCATTGCAAGGTGCACAAGTTGGTGTGGAAGTGAATAGAGTGGATAAAGCCAATGAACCTGAATTATCTGGCATTGAAAAGGCCTGAATTCCATTTTCATCAAATAAAGTAACTAACATTTCAGACGGATAACTTCCTGCGGCGTTCCAAATTAAATTTACAGGTAGACCCGGTGTTACAGAAACAATAACAGTTGTGTCATTAGCGCCATTTCCAAAATTAAGCCCGGGGCCGTTAAGAAATGCAATTGTATCACCATTTTGAACAAGTATCATTTGTCCACCGTTCCAACCATCACCATAATTATCTCCTAAAACTAAGGTGTAATTACATTGTGCTTGAATCGTTGAAAACCCAAGAACAAAGAAAAATAAAAGCGCGCAAAATTTCATAATTAATTATTTCTTGCGAAGTTAGTAATATCTAGGAAATGAGGCGATTATTTACGCGTATTAAACAAAAAAGAGGTCATTTAGACCTCTTTTTTACCATAAACTATTGTTTGCTTATTTTATAGACCCAATCTTTTCCAATCGATTTAAGTCTTATGAAATAAATTCCAGGAACTGATTTAGATATATCAATAAAATAACTTCCGTCTCCTTGAATAAAGTCATTGTCCATTTGTTGAATGACTCTGCCATTTATATCTTCAATAGCTACATCTAGTTGTTGATTGATTCCATTTATTTTTAGTTGGAACAATCCAAACGAAGGATTTGGGTAAATGGATATATTCAAACTATATTCATTTAATCCAACACTGTAATCACAACTTGGATCAACATTCACGACAACTAACGCTGTATCTTCCGGACATACGCCATTCGATACTACATATTCATAATTGAATTGACCACCAATTGATCCGGCAGTATCCAAACTTTCAGGTAACTGAATGTTTTGAGGATTTAACCAATAACCACCAAAATCAACATTGCCAACAAGGGCGGACAATAAATTAAATGGCTCATTCAAACATACCGTTATTGAACCATTATCTCCAGCGCGTGAAGGACTGTAAATTTCAACCTGAACAACTTCAGTATCTATTGCACAACCATCGGTCAATGTATAAGTAAATAGATAAATTGCACTTGCCAAACCAATAGTATTAAACAAACTATCTTGCAATCCTAAGGTCGGGATTTGTTGCGTCCAAACTCCATTGCTGGAATAATTTGTCAATCCACTGAAAAGTGCCGCGGTATCACCATAACAAACATTTACGATTCCAGTTGATGATCCTGCATTCAACGTAATTTCAGAAATTGCAATAGCGTAAACTCCTGTTGCACTAAATCCATCGTGCATTAAATAATAAGTTTGTCCAGGCGTTAAACCACAAATTGTAAAATTTGGAGCAACACTTGTTCCACCTATCGCATCGTCATTTGCAGCCTCTAAATCGTTTGCTATTATCGATGTACATCCATTTGGGCTATACACTGCAATTTGTCCATTGTAATTTAGAGCAGTACCGTTTATTCGGATATCTCCAGATGGGGGAGCTGTAAATTTGAACCAAGTTGTGTTGTTTACAAAATTATTTACCCATCCTGTTGTTGTGTTTGCTCCAGTTACTGGAGGCGCAATGTCAACGTCTTGTGCATCAACGGTTGCCCCTGTATTATCAAAAACGTAAGAAACGCCATTTACAGGTATTGTTTCAGCATTACAAATAGAATCATTTGTTAACGGCATTGTCACACTAAATGGTCCTACAAATTGAGAAGTATCTGAAGCACAAACAGCTTGTACATATATTTCATAAACTCCACCGGATAAAAGACTAGCATCCAAAATTGAATCATTTAAATTATTATCAACCGGAACAATTACTCCACCTGAATATAAATCAAATCCAGCTGGGCCATATTGTAAATTAAAACTAGTTGATGGATAATTTACAGAACTTGCCAACCATGTCCATGTTGAAAAAATGGAATCAACTGCCACAGTATTAAACATAATAGTAGGGTTAGAACAGTAAGGCGGCGTAAAAACAGTTCCAAGTAGACCGTTACTCACTAAACCTGCACCACATTCAGAATAAATATAAATATCATACCCCGTAAGTTGAACAAGACCGTTTAATTGAATTGTTGGAGATGTTACTACTTGTGTTGTTCCACCCGTTAGTGGATCAAACCCTGAAAGACCATAAATCACTGTCCATGAATTTTCATTAGCCAAACCTGCAGTCCATGAAAGTGTTGCCGTTGTTGGTAATAAATTTGAAACAGTAAAATTAGTAGCTTTTGGACAGTTGGTATAATTGAAATGAACACAAGTATTAGCTGTCAAATAACTTGCATTATTCAAAGAAACATTAATGTTCTGAACGTTACCTCTCAATCCAATTTCTGCATCTGCTCCATTGTTCCATGTCGCATTAGACATCTGAACGTCTTGGTACACATAATAAATTTCCATGGTCGCTTCTTCAATGATTAATTGAAAAGTCGCTCCATCTGTTCCTCCTGCTCCAAAATGGGGTATATTATTCCATGAAACGATAAATTTTCTATTGGGTGCCGTTCCAACAACACCTTGGTACACTCCGCCTCCTGCTAATGCTACATTTAAATCTTGTACGTATGGATACAAACCATTGCCTGCCACCATGGTATAACCAACTTGAGCTGTTCCCGTTCCCAATACAACACCTCCATTATTCCCTACGGTGATATCAGTAAATAATGATCCTTGATACAAGATAGGGAAGGGAAGCGTAACAGGAGCTTCTGTATCATCTGTTAGATTTAGATTGGTCCCTATCGAACTAATGTCAATAAATCCAGTGGTTGGACATTGATTGTCCCATTCCAAAAACTGACCTTGATTGTATGTATTCCATGAAATCGGCGGGGCCCAAAAAGAGGTATCTCCAGGTGCGCAAATAGCCCTAACATATGCTTGATAAAATGAATAGGGGTTAAGCCCGTTAATTGTGTAAGGATTATTTGTAGTCGTTACAATAGTACCTGTTCCTAATACAAATCCTTGCGTTCCATATTGTATTTGCCAAGTAGTTTCTGCTCCACCCGGAACCCAATCAATTTGCGCACTCGTTAAGTTTGATTGAATAACACCAAAATTGGTTGGTTGTGGACAGGTCGGTGGTGGGCCCACAGAAATTGTATAATCTTCCGTTTCTCCCGATCCAAAAGCTATACAAGCATCACCAGAACCATTTGGATTTCCCACTGCACGGGAACGCACGCGCATTCCAGTTTGACCTTGCAATGCCGTTATTGGCACCGTAACTTGAACAACACCCGTTGTGCCAGTTGTATAAGGTTGCACCCATTCTGACGCTTCATATATTCCATTCTGATTCCAGTCAAACCAAACTGAGGTAATTGCGGATGCATCACATGTAACGCCAAAGTTATAGGTTACACCCAATGCCAAATTTGTTGTAGCAGTTTGCTGACTATAATTCGTTCCGCCCGAGCAACCCGGGGTCGTATTATTCAATAAATTCACATTGACATTGGTGATACATGATCCTCCTGAATTGGTTGGAGTACAATAACAATTGAAAAACGGATTCATGTTCACTTGTATACTAGATGACGTAGCCGTTGAGCCAGCACTACAAGTAACAACACAACGATAATAAACCGTTGTACTTTGAGTAGTTAAATAAGAAGAGCCTGTTGCTCCAACAATTGGAGAGAAATTAACATTGTCTGTTGAAGACTCCCATTGATAAGTTAACCCTGTTCCAACTGTTGCGCCGTTCAACGATAAACTAATGTTTTGTGCAGGACATGCATTAGCAGGAGAAGAAACCGCAGTACCAGCCAATACTGGATTAGCACAAGGCGATGCAGGACTGATATACGCTATTGTTGTTGTCAAACAATTCGATGCGGTTGCACACGCGGCATTTACATTCCAATGTGCATAGTAAGTTCCAGCAACGGTTGAATTCCAAGTTAACGGACTAAAACCAGAGGCTATTACAGCTCCTCCCGGTGTACCTTGACGAATCGTTATATAACTTCCATCAGATATAGTACATTGATAAATTGTTACTGCAGCAACACCATTAATTGTTGAATATTCTGTTTGGAATGAACAAGTAGAAATAGTAACAGACCCAGTTGTTGGTGCGGTTGCCGTTGCAAATGCATTAGCATTATTACACTGACTGTAAAGTGTATTTCCAATTATGCCGACGAACAGTATAACGAATAGATTTATTGTTTTCATCTTTTTCATTTTAATTTTTAATAATACGAT
>CAIUSK010000208.1 GCA_903901805.1 uncultured Flavobacteriales bacterium | reverse complement strand
AGTAAACTGAATCAAAATGACAATGGAGTTAATCCCAAGAAGGAGTCTTCGATTGATTACGAAAAAGTATTTAAAAATGAAGGATTGAGGGAATTTGTAAATCAAGTCAATGAAAATGGGGGGTCAATATTTGTAACCAATGTTGGTTCCAGTAAGGATTGGAAGCTTATTCAAAACATGAAAAAAGTTGGACTGATATTGTACACACTTAAACAAATCACCAATAATTGTTACACCTATCATTTTATTTTCATGAAGTCATCAAATCCACCGGTGAAACATTTGGATTTATACAGAAATATGACTGTTGTCAAATCCTCTAGTGAAATCTCAATTATTAGTATTGACTTGAACCATCGATTAGCTAGTTAACCTTCCGAGATTCTCCTAAATTTTAATAGATTGAGTGATAAAAAAAGACCTATATGGGTCTTTTTTTGTTTTTATAAAGTCAAATAAACATTGTTCAATTCTTGTTGTCTAATTCCGAGATAAATCTTTGTCATTGACACAGATGAATGATTAAACATCTCGGATAGATATACCAAAGACAATTCACTCTCATTATTTTGTTGGAACACTCTTCTGCCAAAGCTCTTTCGTAATGAATGACTACTTATTTTCAACCCTTTCACCTTGATACATTTTTTTAATTCTTGATTAAGGTGTTGAATTGAAATAATAGTCCCTTTTTGAGTAATAAATGGTGAACCAGAAATAATTCCAATTTTTCTTATTACCTCTTTTATCCTATCGTTAATGGCAATTGTTTTGTATTTTTTAGTCTTTTGTTCTTGAATTGTCAAGGTATCATTTTTAAGATCTTCGATGGTTAATTTCAAAATGTCACTACACCTCAATCCAGTATTAATAGCAATAATAATATAAGTTCCAATTGTTCTTGTCTTTTTGTACTGAATAAGTTTTTCAGCTTGAAACATTAACTTTTCGTAATCGATATAATCTGACGTCGTGTTTGATCCCTTTACACTCATATTCTAATTTTAATTTATTATTCACTTTTTGTCTTTTTACAACTTAACTGAAGATTATTTTCAGTTTGTTTTCCATAAAAACACCTTAAACTCAATAAAATCAATGGTTTAAGTTGGTTTTGAAATCTTCACTAATATAGAAAGTGAAGATTTATTGACTTACTATGTAACTAAGTACATGAAATAAATGGAAGCAGATTATCTTTTCTCAATCTGAAATAAGATCTAACAATATTCATTCCCCCAACATAATCGATTATTGAAAGACGGTCACATGTTAAAACCCACTCATATTCATCAATAATTGAATCGTCTAGCGTCTGATTGTTAAATAACAATAGAACTTCAATCATACGACGATTTTTTGATTTAACTCCAGATTTATAGTGTTTAACCCGCAGATGTCTTACATAAGCATAATGAAGGATGTTCTTCTTGTTTTGAGACAGTGATAAAAGTTCAGTCATTGTACAACATATTAATAAGTTTAACATCGATTTCAGAAAATTTCAGAATCTCATTTTCTTTTTGGTAAAAACAACTTTCAGGTATGTTTCCGTCGTTAAAAAATCCAAGTTGCTGCACTAATTCTTCACGTACGCAGTCAAGTAAATCGTTTGCTGAGTCTTGGTTTGGTAAATTAATAAACACTCTGGATGATTTAATTTCATTCCCTCGACTTTTGGTGATAAAAAAACCATCACAATTTTTAAGTTTACTAATACCCTTTAAATCTGGATTATCCAATATAAATGATTCGTAGTCACCAAAATACATAACCACGTTCGATTCACTACGATTGTTAACTATTGAAAGGTCGATTGGGTCAATAATATCATTTAAATCGTCAACAACTCTTTTAACCTCATCTAACATGTAAGGTTCGTAATTACCAAATATGAAAATTTTAACGTCACTTTTGAACTTGACTGGAATTTGACGGATTTTTGAATTTAACTCATTCTTCAGTGTAATTTCATTGAAGTAATTGATTTCCTCGTGGGTGTAACCTTTTGATTTAAAATTCTTGGTTGTATTCTTAGTATCTAATTCAGTATTTTTAAATGATATCAGACCGATGATAAATCCTAAACTCGTAAATAAAAACAATTGCCTCATTCCGAAAGATAAAAGCAACTGCCCAGGCCACCAAAAATATTTGAATAAAAAAATGAATTACTCAAATCATCCCTATCTTAAAGGTTTTGAATCTTGAACTTGTAATTTACATGAAGAAAATCATGAGCAAAAATCAATGGTGTGTCAATATGTTTTAACTGGTTTTCCTTCTCAATAATTTCAAAACCTAATTCACCTTCAAGTTCCAACTTATACAGATAATCATAAAAGTCCATCGAGATGAACAATAGTAATTTCTGGAGGTCGTATCCGTAAAGATTGACAGACACCTCATCGGTTCCAATATCGACATTTAGAGCTAGTGGTATTGAGTCAGATACCATTCGTATCGAGTACTTTATAAGTTTTATTAAACCATTTATTATTCGTTCAATTTCTTTTTTCTTTTTAATCTCAAATGTATATCTAACAACTTCCAAAGGAAGTCTCAATTTTCTTATCAGAAAGTAATTGATTAGTTGTGTCTTTGT
>CAIUSK010000207.1 GCA_903901805.1 uncultured Flavobacteriales bacterium | reverse complement strand
TGAGTTGGATATTCGTAAAGCCTGTATGGAACTGAAAAAACCAATCCTTATTCTTCACGGTGAACAAGATGAATCAGTTTCAATCGAGGAAGGGAAATCAATTGCAGCTTGGACAAATCAACCGTTAAAGATCATTCATGGCGCCAACCATACGTTTGGTGCTAGTCATCCTTTTATAGAAAACACCTTGCCAATAGGGTTACAAGCCTGCTGTGATAAAATCTTGGATTTTATCCATTCGCTCTAATAAACGCAATAGAATGTTGATTGAATAAATCGGGTTGCTCGATATTTACCACATGACCACAATTTTCAACGATTTTCAATAAAGTCGCTGTGTTTTTCTGAACGATTTCGCGAACAGGTGGCAAGAATAAATGATCCTCACTTCCCATGATGTAAAGTGTAGGAATAGCGATACGGGTATATTCCAATTTGGCCAAATACGCCGTTAAGCGGGCGGTTAACTTAAACCATCGATTAAACTCCTTGGACATGAGTTTTTGTGCTTCACGTATAAACAAAAGCCTTGATTGCTGGTGGTTTTTATTCGGCATGATGATGCGTGCAAACAGCGAATAGAGCGACATATACGGAATAAACGGATGTAGTATTCGCCCTCCGCGCAATAATAATCGTGATTTAAAAGTTAGTTTCGTTACTGCTCCTGAATAAATCATCGTTTTGACAACGGAAGGTTTTACCAAAGCAATTTGTTGAATAATTATTGTGCCCATTGACACACCTACAAAATGAGCATGATGAATTTTTTCTATTTCCAAAGTGGTTAGAACATCATTTGCCAAGAGCTCGAAGGAATATTTTTTGTCGGTTGCATGATTTTTTGATTTTCCATGCCCGCGCAAGTCAATTAATAATACATTGAAATAATCGGAGAATGCTTTTACCTGCTTAAACCAAATGGAAGAACTCCCTCCTGCACCATGAATAAATACAATCCATTCTTTGCTTACAAGATGTTCTAATCGTTTTACATAAAGCATACACAAAAAAAAAGGCGCCCAAAGAAATTTAAGGGCGCCTAAAGATATAAATTATTCGTTTACTTCTTATCGTTGACTTCTTCAAAGTCAACATCAGTAACTTCATCTTGTGGATTTCCACTTGGTTCGTTTGGCGCTCCAGCTTCACCACCTGCATTAGACGCGTTGTACATGTCTTGTGATGCAGCTTGGAAAACAGTTTCCAATTTCTCTAAAGCAGCATCTAAATTTTCTAGATTTTTAGCTTCGTATTGCATTTTCAATTCTGCTAATGCATCGTCAATTGGTTGTTTTTTGTCAGCCGGGATTTTATCTCCAAACTCTTTCAGTTGTTTTTCTGTTTGGAAAATAACCGAATCCGCTTTATTCAACAATTCTGCTTCTTGTTGCTTTTTCTTATCGTCTTCGGCGTTCAATTCAGCTTCACGTTTCATTTTTTCGATTTCTTCTTGGCTTAAACCTGTCGAAGATTCGATGCGGATTTTTTGCTCTTTTCCGGTTCCTTTATCCTTAGCACTAACATTGATGATTCCATTCGCATCTAAGTCAAACGTTACTTCAATTTGAGGAACTCCTCTTTGTGCTGGTGGAATACCGTCTAAATGGAATCGTCCAATAGTTCTGTTATCTTTCGCCATAGGTCGTTCTCCTTGCAATACATGGATTTCAACGGATGGTTGGTTATCGCTCGCTGTAGAGAAAACTTCGCTTTTCTTTGTTGGAATCGTCGTGTTGGCATCAATTAACTTAGTTAATACACCTCCCATTGTTTCAATTCCTAAAGAAAGTGGAGTTACGTCTAATAAAAGTACGTCTTTCACCTCTCCAGTTAATACACCTCCTTGAATCGCTGCACCAATCGCAACAACTTCATCCGGATTTACTCCTTTACTTGGCGATTTTCCGAAGAATTTCTCAACTGCTTCTTGCACTGCAGGAATACGTGTTGAGCCACCTACTAAGATAATTTCATCGATATCATTTACAGACAATCCTGCATTTTTCAATGCTGATTTACATGGATCAATTGTTCTGATTACTAAATCTCCAACCAATTGTTCGAATTTAGCTTTTGTCATTGAACGCACTAAGTGTTTTGGAATTCCGTCCACTGGCATGATGTACGGCAAATTGATTTCAGAAGAAGTTGTACTTGAAAGTTCAATTTTCGCTTTTTCTGCCGCTTCTTTCAAACGTTGCAATGCCATTGGATCTTTACTTAAATCCAACCCACCGTTTTCGTCTTTGAATTCTTGAACCAACCAATCAATAATTTTTTGGTCAAAATCATCACCACCTAAATGCGTGTCACCGTCTGTTGAAAGTACTTCAAATACGCCATCTCCTAATTCTAGGATTGAAACGTCATGCGTACCACCACCACAATCGAAAACAACGATTTTCATATCGACACTTTTCTTGTCAAGTCCGTATGCTAAAGCTGCTGCTGTTGGTTCGTTGATAATTCTTTTTACTTGCAATCCTGCGATTTCTCCTGCTTCTTTTGTTGCTTGACGTTGCGCATCGTTAAAATACGCTGGAACCGTGATAACCGCCTCTGTTACTTCGTGACCTAAATAATCTTCAGCTGTTTTTTTCATTTTTTGCAAAATGATTGCTGAAATTTCTTGCGGTGTATAATTTCGATCGTCGATTTTAACACGCGGAGTATTGTTATCTCCTTTTACCACTTGGTATGGTACGCGTCCTGCTTCCATTTTTGTTTCGTCGAAAGAGTTACCCATAAAACGTTTAATCGAATAAATCGTTTTTGTTGGATTTGTGATCGCTTGACGTTTTGCCGGATCACCTACTTTTCTTTCGCCACCTTCCACAAAACCAACCACTGATGGAGTTGTTCTTTTTCCTTCAGCATTGGCTATTACAACCGGTTCGTTTCCTTCCATGACAGAAACACATGAGTTCGTTGTTCCTAAGTCAATTCCTATTATTTTTCCCATAGTTTGAATTTTTCAATTTTTAACGATGGGCTAAAGTCAATTTATATGCCAGCAGAGATTTATCAATAAAAAATGACAAAATTCATTGTAATAGCTTTGGTTAACTGTCAATTAGTCAGTTTTGCTGACAAATTAATGCGCCTCCAACCAATTGTTTGCCACTTGTATTTCCACCTCCATCGGTACGATTAATGAAATCGCTTTTTCCATAGAATCTCTTACAAGGTCTTGCATAATTGTTTTTTCCGAATGGTGGATATCAAATACTAATTCATCATGCACTTGTAAAATCATTTTAGATTTAACGCCCTCTTTTTTCATCGATTTATGCACGGCAATCATCGCCATTTTTATAATATCTGCGGCCGAACCTTGAATCGGTGCATTAATAGCATTGCGCTCTGCAAAACCGCGAACCACTGCATTGGCAGAATTGATGTCCGGTAAATACCTTCTTCGTTTCATGATTGTTTCCACGTAGCCTTTTTCTCGTGCCATGTGAATAACACCATCCATGTAGGATTTCAGTTGACCAAATTGTTCGAAGTAACTATCAATAATAGTTTTTGCTTCGGTTCTAGAAATATTCAATGTTTGCGACAATCCAAATGCTGACTGTCCATAAATAATCCCAAAATTAACCGCTTTGGCTGCGCTTCGTTGATCTCGCGTTACGGTATCCAATGCAATGTTAAACACTTTTGCAGCAGTTGCCGTATGGATGTCTACTCCTTGTTGAAATGCCTGAATCATGTTTTTATCGCCACTTAAGGCGGCTATAATTCTTAATTCTATTTGCGAATAATCGGCAGCCATCAATTGATAATCAGCTGAACGAGGGACAAATGCCCTTCGAATTTCTTTTCCTTTAGCTGAACGAATAGGAATGTTTTGCAAATTGGGATTGTTTGAACTTAGTCTGCCGGTTGCTGTAACGGTTTGCATAAAGTTCGTGTGAATTCGTCCATCCACTTTATCGCACAGGGTTGGCAGCGGATCAATATAGGTACTCTTCAATTTCCGCAATTGTCTAAATTCCAGGATAAGTGGTACAATTGCATGATCT
>CAIUSK010000206.1 GCA_903901805.1 uncultured Flavobacteriales bacterium | reverse complement strand
AATACAAACACAGAAAACTATAATTGGATTCACAAAAATGTTTTTGTTGATTATAAATTTGGAATAGTGAATGAATTATTTGTAGCTCCTGAAAAAAGGTATATGTATGCAAAGTATAATTCCCAATGGGATTTAGTTCCATCTGATACGGTGACTTTTATAGATCAAGGAATAATGATAGCCGTATTTAATATTGCGCTAGAACCTAGAATCAACATTCTGAATAACCGGAAGTTTAATTTGTTTATTAAATCACCGATTAGCTTTGGATATTCCGTATTTTATGAACCTAAAAAAGCTACTATAGGTAAGAGATTTGGTTATTACAATGTAAATCTTCCGGTTTTACTGGGATTCTCTTCCGGTTTGAACAGTTCATTTACTAATACAAACAAAAGAGGATTTTCATTGAGTGCTGGTTATCAGTTTATGTTAGCACCTTTGACACGTGGCAAAACTGAATTTTTACCGTCTAGTGATTATAAGCCAATCAGTGAGCCTTATAAACAAAGAAAATTATGGAAAATGCCTCTAGTACAACTTGATTATTATTTTTTAAATAAAAGAAGTAAGATAAGAGGATATTCACTTGCATTTTGTCCATATGGTAATTTTTATGTGAAGCTGTCAGCAAATGTGGCATTAACGAAAAAATAGTAAAGCGCGGTCTTTTTCTTACTTATCACAGCTACAGAAAACATGAAAACATGAGTAGAACTAGGGGTTCGTCAAGTGTATACTTAAATACAGTATTTGCTTATCACTACCTTTTTTTAGCGTTTCTTAGACAGTCGTTTAATTCCGACAGTCAATTTGACTCCTGCACGACCACCAATATGCGAACCATTACTGCCATTTGAAGTGTCAACTAACTAGAATTAAAATATCATGAGAATACTAATTATTTTCTTTTTTCTTGCAAACAACATTTATTCTTACTGCTGTACCTGTTTAGGTCCAGAAACAATGGAAGAAGATTTTAAACAATCAGCTTATATTTTTGAGGGTACAGTTATAGCCAAAGAAATTGTTTGGGTTAAAGATACCTTATATCCAATATTGGTGGAAAAAGGATACTTAAAAGCCGGTAGTGCTGATCGCGATTCGGTTCAACTAATTCGTACAACAATCCAAATTGAAAAACGGTTTAAAGGAAGAATCAAAAATGATCAAATTATAATTTACGCTGGATTTGGAGACATAGATTGTGGTTTTACGTTCACGGTGGGACAAAAGTATATCGTGTTTGCAAGTCAAAATAGATATGTTGAACGGGATGAACCGGAAAGAACAAAAAACAGTTTAAAAGTTAATACCAGTCAATGTGGTTTTACTTCTTCTTATGCCAAAGAAAAAAGTAAAATTATTAAAGGATTGAGTAGAAATAAAAAGGAATCTTGAAACCAAAAAACAGTAACTTCGAGATCGAAAGAAACCTACTACTCACTCCCTCCCTCCGCGTAGAAGGGTATTGGTTACCACAATCATATCACAATTATTTATTGTAGTTATTTTTATATCCCCATTGACAAAATAACAATCGTGAAGGGAGTAAATGCGTAAATCCTTGTCCAGTTTCAATTTAGTATTCTCGCTATGAGAAAATAATATAACTTAGCAAACTGTTCGCAGTACGTTGCCAACATTGGTAACATTACTTCAAAAAATACAGGAACGGCTCTATGATTGAAATTAAACTAAAAAATAACAGTGCAGATTTACGTGCGATTTATTACCGAGATAATCATCAACAGATTTTTTTTGGTCCAAACACCAAGAAACAATCCATTTATCTGACTCTTGCGATCATTTTTTATCCATTTTTTGCTTTTTATGCCTTGAATTCAAATGATAGTTGGTTT
>CAIUSK010000205.1 GCA_903901805.1 uncultured Flavobacteriales bacterium | reverse complement strand
CTTGCTTAATTTTTCAAACTTAGTTAATTTAGAGGACAATTGAACCGATTTTAAACGTAAAATCAGTTGGTTAAAAAAGAATTAAAAATAATTGAAGGAAGCAGTAGATTTTGTGTGAATATCTTTCCGTTTTGTGTTAATAAACCCACAATCCTAGCCCCTCTCTATGTTTGCAATTTGCATTGTTAATAACATTGGAAAATTGTTAATTTTTTTAATTGCGAAACACCGGAATTATGACAAATTTTGTAAGCCCTCATCAACGTTAAATAATGTTTTGAAAAAAACAGCTACCACTGAGAAAGGGAAACACATAATTTACTGAAAAATAAAGTGCTAACACAATTTAGAAGATTGTTTAACAGTGTATTTTTCAGCGCTAGATAAGGAAAACAGAAAAAAATAAGAACTAAAAATGGCACAAACTGAACCAATTTTAACGGAGAACAAGAATCGCTTTGTTCTGTTCCCTATCCAGCACAATGATATTTGGAGTTTTTATAAACGAGCAGAAGCAAGTTTTTGGACGGCAGAGGAAATTGATTTATCACCTGATTTAATCGATTGGGAAAATAAGTTGAATGACGATGAACGCCATTTTGTGAAGCATGTTCTTGCTTTTTTTGCTGCTTCAGATGGTATTGTAAACGAAAATCTAGCAGAAAATTTCTTATCTGAGGTTCAGTATACAGAAGCCAAATTCTTCTATGGTTTTCAAATAACAATAGAAAATATTCATTCAGAAACCTATTCCCTGCTGATTGATACTTATATCAAAGACACTAAAGAAAAGAACCATTTATTCAATGCGATGGACACATTGGATTGTGTGAAAAGAAAAGCGGAATGGGCTTTACGTTGGATTGATAAAGGATCTTATGCTGAGCGCTTGGTGGCATTTGCAGCAGTTGAAGGGATCTTTTTTTCCGGTTCATTTTGTTCAATTTTTTGGTTGAAAAAAAGAGGGTTAATGCCTGGACTAACATTTTCCAATGAGTTAATTTCCCGTGATGAAGGGTTGCATTGTGATTTTGCATGTCTATTGTATAACAACCATTTGGTTAATAAATTATCTAAAGATGAGGTAAAAAGTATTATCACTGATGCAGTAGAAATTGAAAAGGAATTTGTAACAGATGCTTTACCTGTTCGATTAATTGGAATGAATAGTGATTTGATGAGTCAATACATCGAGTTTGTTGCTGATCGTTTATTGGTTGAACTAGGCAATGATAAGGTGTATAATGTTTCCAATCCATTTGATTTTATGGATATGATTTCTATGCAAGGCAAAACAAACTTTTTTGAAAAACGAGTGGGTGAATACCAAAAAGCAGGTGTGTTGTCTGGTGGAACAGACAATCATACTTTTTCAATGGACGAAGATTTTTAATAACGATTTTATATAGAGGTACATGTACGTAGTAAAAAGAGATGGAAGAAAAGAGGCTGTAAAATTTGATAAAATAACAGCTAGGGTAATAAAATTATGTTATGGATTAGATCCATTGGTTTCGCCAGAAGCAGTTGCCATGAAGGTTATTGAAGGTATTTATGACGGAGTTTCCACGACAGACTTAGATAACTTGGCGGCAGAAGTTGCTGCAGCAAAAACAATTGATCACCCAGATTATGCTTTGTTAGCCTCAAGGATTGCGGTTTCCAATTTACATAAAGAGACTAAGAAAACATTCTCTGAGGTAATGGAGGATTTGCATAATTATATTGATCCGAAAACAGGTCAAGGCGCATCACTACTTGCTGACGATGTGTATGAAATCATAATGAATAACAAAGATGTTTTAGATTCTAGTATTATTTATGATCGTGATTTTCGCTATGATTATTTTGGATTCAAAACATTAACGCGTTCATATTTAATGAAACTTAATGGCCTTATAGCCGAGCGTCCACAACAAATGTTGATGCGTGTTTCTTTAGGAATTCATAAAAATGACATTCAAGAAGCAATAAAAACATATAATTTAATGTCCGAAGGTTGGTTTACGCATGCTACACCTACTTTATTTAACTCGGGAACACCGAAACCTCAAATGTCATCTTGTTTCTTGTTGACCATGAAAAGTGATAGTATTTCTGGTATTTATGACACACTAAAATCATCCGCTCAAATTTCACAATCTGCTGGTGGAATTGGGTTGGCTATTCATGATATTAGAGCAACGGGTTCTTATATAAAAGGAACCAATGGTACTTCAAATGGTATTGTCCCTATGCTTCGTGTTTTCAATGATACTGCTCGATACGTTGATCAAGGTGGAGGTAAACGAAAAGGTTCTTTTGCTATTTATATCGAACCTTGGCATGCCGATGTTTTTGATTTCCTAGATCTTAAAAAGAACCATGGTAAAGAAGAACAAAGAGCAAGAGATTTGTTTTATGCTCTTTGGATTCCGGATCTATTCATGAAAAGAGTAAAAGAAAATGGAGATTGGACGTTAATGTGTCCACACGAATGTCCGGGGTTGTCTGATTCTCACAGTCAAGAATTTGAAGCGCTTTATACCCGATATGAAAATGAAGGAAAAGGTAGAAAAACAATCAAAGCTCAAGACTTATGGTTTAAAATACTTGAATCTCAAATTGAAACTGGCACACCATATATGTTGTATAAAGATGCGGCTAATTCCAAATCAAATCAACAAAATTTAGGAACAATTAAATCTTCTAACTTGTGTACAGAGATTATTGAGTACACAGCTCCTGACGAAATAGCGGTTTGTAACCTAGCATCATTAGCACTTCCAAAATATATCACGGACGAAGGTACTTTTGATCATGATAAATTATTTGAGGTTACCTATCAAGCAACAGTTAACCTAAATAAGATTATTGATGAAAATTTCTACCCGGTAGAAGAGGCAAGAAATTCGAATTTAAGACATCGTCCAATAGGATTAGGTGTTCAAGGATTAGCTGATGCATTTATTTTATTGAAATACCCTTTCGAATCTGAGGAAGCTCGAAAATTGAACGCTGAAATTTTTGAAACTATTTATTATGCTTCAATGACTGCGTCAAAAGATTTGGCTAAAGTTAATGGCGCATACGAATCATTTGAAGGATCTCCAGTTTCAAAAGGTGTTTTCCAATTTGACATGTGGAATGTTACGCCGAGTTCACGCTGGGAATGGGATGTACTGAAAGAGGAAGTGAAAACGTATGGAGTAAGGAACTCTTTGTTGTTAGCACCTATGCCAACTGCATCAACAGCGCAAATTCTTGGTAATAATGAGTGTTTTGAGCCATACACATCAAATATTTATACGCGACGTGTGCTTTCTGGTGAATTTATCATAGTGAACAAACATTTATTGAAAGATTTAGTTAAGGCAGGATTATGGAATAAAGACATGCGTCAAAAAATCATGGCGTCAAATGGTTCAATTCAAAACATAACTGAAATTCCACAAAACCTAAAAGATTTATACAAAACAGCTTGGGAGATTTCTCAAAAAGCAATCATTGATCTCGCTGCAGATCGAGGTGCATACATTTGTCAATCACAATCATTGAATATTTTCATGGAAAATGCCAACTTTGGTAAGTTAACTTCTATGCACTTCTATGGTTGGGAAAAAGGATTAAAAACCGGTATGTATTACCTAAGAACCAAAGCGGCAACTGATGCAATTAAATTCACAGTTGATAAAAGTGTTGTAGAAGAAACTGCTGCTCAGGCTTTATCGGCCAAGTCAATCGAAGAACAACAAGCAGCAATTGTTTGCTCGCTAGATGATCCAGATGGATGTGAAATGTGTTCTGGCTAGAACATGAGTTAAGATATATTGAAAGAGGCTTTTGAATTGAAAGCCTCTTTTTTATTTATAATTTTTTCTTGATAACAATTAATTTTTATATTTGTTAACTAAACTCTAAACGAAATAATATACTATGAAAAAACTATTACTTGTAATCTGTGTTTTATCCGTAACTGCAATTACAGCACAAATCACAACCGTTACTTCGCTCTCTCAAGTTCCTATTCTGAATCTCCCAAAAATCAATCTTGCTCAGATTCAAGCAGAAGATCAAATTAGAGATAATCAAGGATTATTATATAGAATAGGGGTTGCTCAGTTTACCAACATTACAACTATTAATTCAGGAATTTGGACATCAAATACTGACGGTAGTAGAACGTGGAATTTACGAGTTCATTCTCCAGAAGCTGAAGCGTTAAGTTTCTTGTTTGAAACATTTAAAATTTATGGTGGAACAACACTAAAAATCACTGATTTGAACGGAAAAAATGTTCACAATCCGTTGACGGTTGCCGATGTAGAAGACCATTATCGTCAAAATGCTGCATTGTGCGGAGGTGATGATTTAGTGCTAACACTGCACGAGCCAGCTTTTACTCAACCATCTGAAATTTTAATAGATAGAGTAATGCACAGTTATCGTTCAACTGGACACGCAAGAAAACAAAAGATTAATGAATCTGAAACTTGTGAGGTGAACGTTAATTGCTCCCCAGTTGGAGATTCTTGGCAAGATGAGAAAAAAGGAGTGGCTAGAATATTAGTGGTTGAAGGAGGAAGTCAAGGATGGTGCACAGGATCTTTAATCAACAATACCGCTCAAAATTGTAAGCCTTACTTTTTGACGGCACTTCATTGTGGAGTTACGGCAAGTGCAGCAAATATGACTCAATGGAGATTTTACTTTAGATATGAATCCCCAAATTGTAGTAACCCTTCAACTGCCGGAACGTTAGATGATTATTTTATAACAGGATGTGTCCGAATCGCAGATTCTGGAGATGGCGGTGGTGATAGTGGATCAGACTTTCTTTTGGTTCAATTAGGTACAGTAGCAAATGAAGCCACTACAATTACAACCCTAAAATCAGCAAATTTCAGTGCTTATTGGAATGGCTGGAATGCGAATAATACAGCAACAGCGGGTGGAACAGGAATCCATCATCCGGCGGGAGATATCAAGAAAATTTCAACAGCAACTGGTAACACTGTTAGTACAGGCTGGAATGGAAATGGTTTGCAATCACATTGGAGAGTAACGTGGACAGCAAATTCAAATGGACATGGTGTAACCGAAGGAGGTTCGTCTGGTTCGCCCTATTTTAGTAACTCACAGGGTTATATCGTAGGAACATTAACAGGAGGAAGCTCGTTTTGTACAGCGCTAAGTTCTCCAGATTTTTATGGAAAAATGTCTTATCATTGGACATCAAATGGAACTGCAACAAATAGACAATTAAAGCCATGGTTGGATCCAACAAACAGTGGAGTATTAACATTAGCTGGTTCAGCAAATCCTTGTACGCCAACAACCCCGGTTGCACCAGTTGCTAATTTTGTAGCAAATCAAACAAATGTTACTCCTGCAACAACAGTGAGTTTTACGGATCAAAGTACAGGAATACCTACATCATGGGCTTGGGCAATATCACCAGCAACAGGATGGGCATATGCTGGGGGAACATCAGCAACTTCTCAAAACCCACAAGTAACGTTCAATACAGTCGGTCAATATACAGTAACCTTAACAGCAACTAACGCACAAGGGTCTGATGCAGAAGTTAAAACAAATTATATTATTGTTGCGGCGGCTACTGGACCATGTACTCCATCAGTGTCTGGAGCTTGTGATGAATATATCCAAAATGTTTCGTTAAACACAATAAATAACACAACTGCTTGTACAGCAGGTGGATACATAAGTTATGCCTCTACAAGTACCTCGCTAGCGAAAGGATCTCAGTATACGGCTACGATAACTCCAGCTGTAGGCGCTACAATTGGACAAGCTTACACCAATGATGAAATAGCTGTTTGGATTGATTATAATAATGATTTCACTTTCAGTACTGCCGAACGAGTTGGATATGTTTTGGTGGCAACAGGATGGAGCAATCAGTTTACGTTTACAGTTCCAGCTTCCGCAATTACAGGCGCTGTTAAAATGCGTGTTCGAATTTCGTACTCTGTTGATGGTGCTATTGATCCATGTGCGGTTTCAACCTATGGTGAGGTGGAAGATTACACGATAAATATAACAGCAGGTGGCGGAGTTGGTTTGGAAGAATCAACGCTTGATAATGTAATGGTCTATCCAAATCCAGCAAATGAAATAGTTACTGTTGATTTGAGTAGTGTTCAAGAAAAACTAACTGATATTCAATTGGTTGATATTACGGGTCGCGTATTGCGTAGCGAGCGTATTTTAGAAAATGTTAACGTATATAACATGAGTCTTGCTGGATTAGCGCAAGGGACGTATACAGTTGTTTGCAAAGGAAATAATGTAACTTCAACAACAAGACTTATAAAGAATTAAATAAATTACGACTGAATTGATTATTCAAAAAAAAATGTTGTAATTTAGCCGCTCTTTGAAGCGAAAGGAGAGGTGTCCGAGTGGTTGAAGGAGCACGCCTGGAAAGTGTGTATACGCCAAAAGTGTATCGAGGGTTCGAATCCCTCTCTCTCCGCAACGAAGAGAAGGAGGAGTGGATGAGAACCCTCGGGTTCGTGCCAGAGTGAAACGGAGACCTGCGAAGCAAATCCCTCTCTCTCCGCAACGAAGAGAAGGAGGAGTGGATGAGAACCCTCGGGTTCGTGCCGGAGTGAAGTGGAGACCTGCGAAGCAAATCCCTCTCTCTCCGCAACGAAGTGAAGGAGGAGTGGATGAGAACCAACGGGTTCGTGCCGGGGCGAAGGAAAAAATTCAAAATTCTATCTTTAGTGTTAAAGAAATTGTTCTGAATTTAAATTAAATTGTAAATTTGTAAAATAAATAAGTTAGAAAATAAAGTTAATTGTATGAAAAACGTAACTAAATCATTGATTTTAACTCTTGCAGTAGTTTTTGGAATTGCTGTTTCGTCGTATGCGAAAACCTCAAAGTCAGGAACTGATAATGAAGCAAAAACGGAGTTAGCAACAGACAATGCGTCTCAAAACGCATCAGGTAATAGTGTAGCAGATGCAGCTAAAGCAGGGAAAGACGATAAAAAAGTAGAAGCTGAAGAGCCTCAATTAGATTTTATTCAAACATTGAAGCAAAAATATATTGAGGGAGATCCATTGTGGATGACACCCGTTTTAATTTGTATGATTATTGGAATTGCTCTATCAATAGAGAGAATTATTTACTTAAATCTTTCTACAATCAATACAGAGAAATTTTTGAATGATGTTGAGAAAGCATTGCAAAATGGAGGAGTAGACGCAGCGAAAGAAGTATGTAGAAACACACGTGGTCCAATTGCTTCTATCTTTTATCAAGGATTAGATCGTTCTGAGGAAGGAATTGACATGGTTGAAAAATCAGTTGTTTCTTATGGTGGCGTTCAAATGGGATTGATGGAAAAAGGATTGTCTTGGTTACAGTTATTCATCGCCTTGTCTCCAATGTTAGGATTCTTAGGTACGGTAATCGGTATGATTCAGGCCTTTGATAAAATCGTAAAAGATGGTCAAGTTTCACCTACAACAGTTGCGGATGGTATTAAAGTAGCCCTTCTTACAACCGTATTTGGTTTGATTTCAGCGATGTTCCTTCAAGTATTTTACAATTACATTACTGCAAAAATTGATGATTTAGTAAATGAAATGGAAAATGCTTCGATTTCATTAATTGATATCCTTTTGAAAAATAAAGTAGTTAAATAATTCTTTTTAAATTTCAAAAATTATGGATGCTAAAAAAACAGCGCTATTACTAAACACCATAAAGTTTGTGCTTTCAGGTGTGGGTGTTTTAGCTTGTATTTTGGTCATAAATGGCCCTAATACGAATGCGGGAAGCCAAGTTGTGGAAGAATTTAGAGATGGATTTGAAATGTCTTTCGCTATGCTATTTACAATTGCGGTGATTTTTGCTTGTGTAGCAATGATTATAGCTTTCTTTGTAATTCACTTCATCAGTCAACCTAAGAAAACTGCTCTTTCTATCATGGGGATTTTAGTTTCCTTTGTAGTATACATGGTCTTTTACATTGGTGGAACGAGTGATACAAGTAAGAGTTTATTGTTGAAAAACGAGGTTTCTGACGGGGTTGTTCTAACAACAACAGCTGGAATTTACACAACTTTTGTTGCGTTGGCTGTTGCTGTTTTGGTAATCATTTTACTTCCTATTTATAACCGATTCAAAAAATAAGAATGGCTAAGCGAGAAATTCCAGAAGTGAATGCGGGATCGATGGCAGACATTGCTTTCCTCTTGCTTATTTTCTTCCTTGTGACTACTACAATGGACAAGGACACTGCTTATTTACGAACTATTCCTCAAAAAATAAAAGTCGATAAGCCTATTGAATTAGAGAAAAAGAATGTCTTATTAATTAAAGCAAACAACGAACAGTTTTTTATTCGGGGAAAAATATTTGAGAACCCAGATTTAATTTCTGATTACATTATTAAGTTTTATCAATTTAATCGGAATCGTGTAGGTGAGATTTATAACTCAGAGTTTCCTTTATATTTTTATACAAACATAGCTGAGGCTGAGGCTGATTTCAATTCAGCGATGGAAAGATTAAATAAGTTGAAAAATGCGGGTGTTACAAGTGGACCAAAGTATGATATGACGAATGAGATTTTTTCTAAGGCTGAAAAAACGTTCTACGGATTGAAATTATATGGTGCTCCTGTTCCAACTATTTCGGGTGAGGCACATATTCGTATCGAAGTTAAGGAATCTACGCCGTACAGTACATTTGCAAAAATTCAAGCGGAAATTGAAGAAGCCTTGTTTACCTTAAGGGATGAAGAGTCTAAAAAGTTATTTGATGAAGGCTATGGTGCGTTGAGCAGAAAAGCTGAGCAAGAAAAAGGTAATAAAGAATTGGGATATAAAGTCTTTTTATTAGAGCATTTGTATCCACAAAGAATAATTGAAGTCGCACCTAAAAATTAATTTAAAATGTCAAAATTTAAAAAAGGTGGTAGAGGTGCTGCTCCAGCGGTAAATACTTCTTCTTTGCCAGATATCGTTTTTATGTTGTTATTCTTCTTTATGGTTGCTACAACAAGTAAGGAAGTTGATCCAACGGTAAAAGTAGATTATACACCTGGACAAAAATCTAGGGATTTAACACCATACAAACAACGTTCAGAAGTAGATTTTATTTATTTAGGAAAGCCTAGAAATAAAAGTAGAGAATCAATGGGATATGTGTTATCGTTAGATAATGTACTTCAAGGTGCTAAAGATGATGGCTTGTATACATCTAATATTGTTGGAAGATGGAAACTAGATAAGTATAATCAAAAACCACCAAGAACTAAAGAATCTGCACCCCTTGCAACTATCGTAACTTGTGTTAAAGCAGATAAAAATTCTCCTTCAGGTATGATTTTTAAGATCCGGAAAGAACTTCAGGATGTACAAGCATATTCTATCGCGTATGCGGTGAAAGCAAAAGATTAATTCCTAAAAAATTATTGAATGGCGGGTGGAAAATTTACAGTTACCGCAGCGCTTCCGTATGCCAATGGCCCTTTACATTTAGGGCATGTAGCTGGTGTTTATCTTCCTGCTGATATATTTACGCGGTTCTTAAGATTAAACGGAGACGATGT
>CAIUSK010000204.1 GCA_903901805.1 uncultured Flavobacteriales bacterium | reverse complement strand
ATTGAATCATTTATTGCCAATTCAACCTCTCTTTTTAGTATTTCTTCTGAAACTTGTTTGTGTTGAGTCAATTTATCAATAATTTGATACTCTCTTTTTTCAAAGGCATCTGCTAACTCAAGTAAATTGGATTGAAAAATGGAAATACTAGGTTCGTTTTGACCAAAAAGATGTGGTGAAAATAAAATAGGAAAAAGGAGTAGAATTCGTTTCATTTTTTCTTCCGTTTCAAACGTACAGACTGAACAAAAGTGGGTAGATACGAATGAACAAAAAACGATTCTTCGTTGGTGGTTAATTTATTCTTCTCACCAATTGATCCACCGTAAATATCAAATTGCAAGGTGTTTTTCCCTGTTTTTCGGAGCGTTGAAGTATAAAAGGTACTATCTACCTGGTAGTAATCAAAAAAGGTATTATCGACGTATCTCATGCCTATTTTTATCGCTCCCTCATCCATGATAAATTCACTATCGTTTTTTTTGATGATTTGATAATCTTTAACTACTTCTCCAGATGGCGCTTGATAGGTCATTTTATATATCCAACTCGAATCTTTTACTTTTTCACGAATTTCTAACGCCACCGTAACTGAAGTTTTTTTGTTGCCTGAAGTAATCTGCATTTCACCGTGGTATGTTCCTGTCCAACTGTACGGAAATTCTTGCCCAAAAAAATAGGCCGGCAATAAAACGATAAAGAGGAATGTTCTCATAGGTGATATCAAAATTACTTTTTTCTTTTTATAAACGAAACGAATAGGAAAGATCATTCTTGGCAAAGGAGGGGTAAATAATCTTCAATCTTGCTAACTAAAAAGTAAGGTAAATTCATCAACTTATACGGTTTGCCACCAGGAGTTATATGATACTCGATACTGAATTTTCCGGCATACATTCTGATTGCATAAGGATGATTTGATCGTTCTACGAACTGATGAAGAGATCGCAAGGTTCCTTGTTTTCCGGATTTTATTTCAATCTTAAGCAAATATACATATTATTTGTAATAAAGAGGTACTAATTTTTTGAATTTTTTGTAATAAAGCGACACCAATTTATTCTATTATATGTAATAAAGATGGGGTAATTTTTACAATTATTTGTAATAAAGCGACACCAATTTATTCTGTTTTTTGTAATAAAGCGACACCAATATTTTCAATAAATTGTAATAAAGAGAAGGCATTTTTCTAGGGTGTTAACGCTGATAATACAAGTGCATTTTATTTTTTCTTTCACCTTTTACTGTGTATATTTACCACTTAAATTTTCATTATGCTTAAGAAGATATTTTTTGCACTCGTTCTTTCTGTTTCATTTATTTCTTGGAACCAAAAGAAAAAAACGGAGGAAACTGCTCCCAAATTACCTTATGATGCCTCGACAGTTAGTCCATTGGCATTTCGATTGGTTGGTCCTGCATTGACATCCGGTCGCATTTCGGATATTGCAATTCATCCCTCCAATCCCGACAAATGGTTTCTTGCTGCTGCTGCCGGTGGGGTGTGGGTTACAACCAATCATGGAACAACCTTCTCACCAATTTTTGATGGTTATGGATCGTATTCAATTGGTTGCGTAAAAATTGCACCATCGAACTCAAATGTTATTTGGATTGGAACCGGTGAAAATAACAATCAGCGCTCTGTTTCATACGGAGATGGAATTTATAAATCCGTAGATGGGGGTAAATCTTTTGTCAATATGGGATTGAAAACTTCTGAACACATCGGAAACATAATCATTCATCCCACTAACGAGAATATCTTGTGGGTAGCTGCATACGGTCCACTTTGGAGTGCTGGTGGTGAACGTGGAATTTATAAAACGATAGATGGTGGCGCTACGTGGGAACGCGTTTTTCATGTTTCTGATGATACTGGTTTCGCTGATCTTGTAATGGATCCAACTAATTCGGACGTATTATATGCTTCAGCGCATCAACGTAGAAGACACGAATGGACGTACATTGGTGGTGGTCCCGAAAGTGCAGTATATAAATCAACAGATGGCGGAAAAACATGGAAGGAATTAACTTCTGGTTTACCAAAAAGAGACATGGGGCGTGTTGGTTTAGCTGTTTCTCCCGCTGATGCGAATTTTGTGTATGCTATAGTTGAAGGTAGATACGGAAAGGGAGGATTTTATCGTTCAACCGATCGAGGAGAGTCTTGGTCAAAAATGTCTGATTTCAATACCAGTGGTAATTATTACCAGGAAATTTTCTGTGATCCAAAAGATCGAAATAAGGTGTTTGCGATGGATACCTATTTACACCATACCGAAGATGGCGGAAAATCATTTAAACAAACAGGCGAAAAAAATAAGCACGTCGATAATCACGCTATTTGGATCGATCCTTCCAATACGAATCACTGGTTAGTTGGCTGCGATGGTGGATTGTATGAAACATTTTCTCATGCAAAAGAATGGTTTTATTTTGCCAATTTACCCATTATTCAATATTACAAAGTAACAACGGATAATGCTGAACCTTTCTACAATATTTATGGGGGAACACAGGATAATAACTCAATGGGTGGTCCATCACGAACCAATAATGTGGCAGGAATCATGAATACCGATTGGTATATTACCAACGGTGGGGATGGCTTTGAATCGGCTGTAGATTGGTCAAATCCGAATATTGTATATGCACAAGCGCAATATGGATGGTTGGTTCGTTTTGATAAACTTTCTGGAGAAAAAGTGCCAATTCAGCCAATGCCTGAAAAAGGGGAAGCTGCTTATCGTTGGAACTGGGATGCGCCGCTATTGGTTTCTCCTCATGATCCAAAAACGATTTATTTAGCTGCTAACAAAGTCTTTAAATCTGAAAATAGGGGGGATGATTGGCGAGTGATTTCATCTGATTTAACACAACAAATTGATCGAAATAAATTGAAAGTAATGAACCAAGTTTGGACGATGGATGCCGTGATGAAAAATGCTTCCACGACTATTTATGGAAATATTGTTGCGTTGGATGAATCCCCGAAACGAAAAGGACTTTTATTTGCTGGAACAGATGATGGATTAATTCAAATCACAGAAAATGAGGGTAAATCTTGGACAAAAGTGAATCTATTTCCTGGTGTTCCAACAAATACGCGTGTTAATATGATTTGTGCTTCGGTTCATAACGAAAACGAAGTGTTTGCAACGTTTAATAACCAACGCATGGGCGATTTTAAACCGTACGTAATGAAATCGTCGGATAAAGGAAAAACATGGGTGTCCATTGGTAGCGATTTACCGGAAAGAGGTACCGCATATTGTATCAAGCAAGATCATGTTGATCCAAATTTATTGTTCGTGGGAACTGAGTTTGGCGCTTTTTTCTCAACGAATGGCGGAAAAAACTGGACAAAATTAAGTGGTTTACCAACAATTGCCGTTTACGACTTGGATATTCAGAAACGAGAAAATGACTTAGTAGCCGCAACCTTTGGTCGTGGATTCTATGTGTTGGATAATTACGCTCCATTAAGGGAATTATCCAAGGAAAACACAGATAAAAAAGTGCATTTATTCCAAATTAAAGACGCATTGATGTACGTTCCTGCTGATCCACTGGGCTTAGAAGGTACAGGTTTTCAAGGAGCTAATTTATGGTCGGCACCAAATCCAGAGGTTGCGGCAACATTTTACATTCATTTGAAAGATGAGTACAAAACGGCTAAGGCACAGCGAATAGAAAAAGAAAAAGCACTGGAGAAAGATAAAAAAGATGTGTTTTATCCAACTTTTGATGCAATTAGAGAAGAGGAATCGGATCAAGCATCGAAGTTAATCGTGATAATTACTGATTTAGCAGGAAATGAAATCAAACGTATTCAAACAAATGCCGCAAAAGGAATGGCAAAACTAATGTGGAATTTAAGGGGAGAATCCACCAATCCAATTTCGGCAAAATCTGCTTCATCTAATGGATTTTTAGTGCAACCCGGAAAATATACGGCAACTGCTTACTTATTGAAAAACGGTATACTTGAATCAGTAGGAGAAAAGCAAACATTTGAAGTGAAAATGCTTCAGAATTTATCTGTTCCGGCGACTGATTTTGGTGCTTTGGATGCTTTTAGAAAGGAAGTTTCTCAGTTGAATAAAGGAGTGAGTGAAACAGGGATTAATCTCGGTAAAATTCAACCACAACTAGATGCAATTGAGAATGCAATAACCAACTTTCCGGGTGCTGACTTCAAACTTTTAGAAGAAGTTAGGGCATTGAAAAAAATGCGAACAGAATGTGCGGTGATTTTGTGGGGAGATGGAGTGCGTTCTTCTCGTGAATTTGAAGTGGAACCAAGTCTAAACGATCGATTGTCGATGTTAGAATACAAATTATATGAAAATCGTTCAGGTGTAAGCAATACGCACAAACGAAACAAAGAAATTGTGAGTGAAGAACATGAACTATTAAAAAAGAAGGTAGAGGGAATATTGATCCGAATAGCGGCCATTAAAAATACCTTGAAACAAGCAGGTGTTCCTTACATTTCAGAATAAAGTTGAGGTTGAAATTTGAATTTTATGTTGAAATTGGATGATAAAGAACTAACTTTTGTTTTGGCTACCACTCGTTTTTTTTGCGTTTAAATTCGATTTCTTTGCCCCATTATTTTTAACGGCCACATGGCGTGCAAGAATTTTTTGACCGTTCCTTCTGGAATCTGCAGTTTTCTTAAGTCCATGCATGATGTCTGAAGCATGTTTCCGGCTTGTATCAATGTCGACAATAGGGTAGGGATAATCAATTCCTATTTTGCAATTATAAAACACTTGGTCCATTTCACTCATTTTCCAAGGTTCATGAATCAGGCTTGTGGGCACTTCGGCTAACTCCGGTATCCATTTGCGAATGAACGTTCCCTCTGAATCGTGGGCTTCTGAATTTTTAATGGGGTTATAGATGCGCAAGGTGTTCACGCCCGTTAGACCTGCTTGCATCTGAATTTGTGGATAATGTATTCCGGGTTCATAATCCAGAAATTGCCTGGCCAAAAAATGTAATTCTCTCCAGTCTTGCCAGAGATTATAAACAAAGAATGAGACCACCATTGCCCGCATGCGAAAATTTATGTAACCTGTTGCCACCACACAGCGCATACACGCATCCACTAAGGGAATTCCGGTCGTTCCTGTTTGCCAAGCTTGGATATACGCATCATTTTTTATTTTCCCCAGATTTTCATACGATGGATTGACTGCTTCAAATTCCATTTCGCATTCGACTTCAAACTTTTGGATAAAATGACAATGCCAGTGCAAGCGCGAAATGAAATTGTTCAATGAACGCTTGTTTCCTCCTTGATTTTTAGTGATCAATGCCAGCTGATATACTTGTCTCATGGAGAAATTTCCGTATGCCAAATAGGGCGATAAGCGACTACAAGAGGTGCGAGAAAGTAAGGGCTTGGAAATGCTTTTGCTATATTTTTCATGTCTCTCGCGAAAAAAACTGCGTGCATATTTCTGAGCGTTTAGCTCACCCCCAGGCTGGAAAAAGGGATGTGTATCTTGAAATTCAAGCGGGATTTTGTTTTCTGAATAATCCTCAATCCAATCTGTGCTGATTTTCAAGGTGTTCAATTGGTTCAGTTCAATTTCAAGGGTTGGGGAATGCATAAAGCTTAGCCATTTTTTATCCCATCCATCACGGTTTGAAATACCGCGTAAAACACCATTGCATTGTGATTCTACCCATTGAATTCCTTGTTTGCGAAACAACTTTTTTAAGTCTAAGTCCCGATCAAAAGAAAGGCGATTGCCTGTTTCTTGGTGCGAAAAAACGGTTTGAATCGCATAATCTTGGATCAAATGCTCAAAAATTTCAACTGAATTCCCGAACAAAATAATCAACGTTTGATGGGGCGATAATTGCTTGCGCATGTCCATTAACGATTGATAAACAAAGCGCCAATGCCTTTTATCTGAATCGTGGTAATCAATTAATTTAGCCTCAAAAATATACAAGAGAATGACTGGTAAATCAGAAGTTAGAGCATTTTTGAGTGGTTCATGATCAGCGAAACGTAAATCTCTTTTGAACCAAACAATATTAATTTTTTGCAATGCCATGTATTCTTAAACAACGAATGCAAGGTATAGTTTATCCGAAAACACCTCGTTTGGCTGAATATGTTCGTTTTTATTGTTAGATTAGAATTCACAATTAGTTCATTTATGAAAAAAAGCTTGTTTTTGTTGGTTGCCTTCGTTTGCATAGGTAATTTGATTGCGCAAAAGTCATCCAATTCAGAGGTGTATTTTGATAGTGTTGTGCACGAAAACAATTTCTTGGTTAT
>CAIUSK010000203.1 GCA_903901805.1 uncultured Flavobacteriales bacterium | reverse complement strand
TTCAAGATGGATAGAAATTCCTTTTCCGGTAAGTCAATCGTATAAAGCAACTGCAGTAATTTGGTCTCGCCCAAACGCATTATTTCAATTAATTGTTCAGCAAAAGCTTGTTCAATTTCCTCTCTTGTTAATGCATTCTCGCTAAATTCTTGACTAAAATAAAATCCATTTTGATTGAAATCTTTAGCCAATTGTTTCTGTGTGTTTAAAACAAACACTTCGTTCGAGAATTCAGGAAGGAGTAAATCAGTGTACATTGACATAAATGTATGGATTGTTTTTGGATTTTCTGTCACTTTTTCAATTTGTTTGAGACAGATTGTCAGTATTGATTGGATGGCATAATGGTTGACAAACTTTAGACGTCTTAAAAAAATACAATTTATGAAAACAGGTCAAATTCATGTTCAAACGGAAAACATTTTTCCAATTATTAAAAAATTCCTTTATTCGGACCATGAAATTTTCTTGAGAGAATTGGTATCGAATGCAGTGGATGCGAGTCAAAAGTTGAAGTTTTTTGCTAAAACTGGAGAGCATACGGGCGAAATTGGCGAATTAAAAGTAGAGGTAATTGTAGATAAAGAAGCTAAAACACTTACAATTCGCGATAGAGGTATTGGCATGACTTCTGAAGAAATTGACAAATACATCAACCAAATTGCTTTTTCTGGTGCAGAGGAGTTTGTAGAAAAATACAAAGGAACAGAAGGAGTGGAACAAATCATTGGTCACTTTGGTTTAGGTTTCTATTCTGCTTTTATGGTTTCTGAAAAAGTTCAAATTCGTACGCTGGCTAGATACGAAGGTGCTGAAGCGGTGCAATGGGAAAGTAATGGTTCTCCAGAATATTCAATCATTCCTATTGAAAAAGCAGAGCGTGGAACAGATATCGTTTTATTCATCAATGAAGAATCTGCTGAGTTTTTAGAAAAAAATCGAATTGAAGAAATTCTTACGAAATACTGTAAATTTTTACCAATTCCAATCGTGTTTGGTACTAAAACAGAATACATTGACTCTCCAGAAGGCGAAAAGGATGAAAATGATAAAATTAAACGAGTTGCTATTGAAGTAGAAAATCAGGTGAACAATCCTGAACCTGCGTGGACAAAAGCTCCGGTTGATTTAAAACAAGACGATTACGATTCATTTTACCGTGAATTGTACCCAATGACGTTCGAGCAACCGTTGTTTCATATTCATTTAAATGTAGATTATCCGTTCAATCTAACTGGTATCTTGTATTTTCCGAAAATCAAAGAAAATGTTGAGGTTCAACGAAATAAGATCAACTTGTATTCCAATCAAGTTTTTATCACAGATAGCGTTGCTGAAATCGTACCTGAATTTTTAACCTTATTACATGGGGTAATTGATTCTCCGGATATTCCGTTAAATGTTTCTCGTTCGTATTTACAAAGTGATGGTAACGTGAAAAAAATATCATCTCACATCACTAAAAAAGTGTCAGATAAATTAGCTGAGATGTTCAAAAACGATCGAGCTGATTTTGAAGCAAAATGGGATGATCTTCAAGTTTTTGTTCAATATGGAACGTTAACTGATGAAAAATTTGCTGAAAAAGCAAAAGCATTTACTCTTGTTAAAACTTCAGAAGGAAAATACTACACCTTAGAAGAATTAAAGGAAAAAGTGGCTCCGCTTCAAACCGATAAAAACAACAAAGTGGTTTTCTTGTACACGCCTAGTGTTGAAGAACATTTTACGTTTGTAAAAAAGGCTAAAGAACGTGGATACGAAGTGTTGGAAATGAATGGACCATTAGTTCCACATTGGATTTCCAAAATGGAACAAGCGATGGAAAATATTTCTTTTGCACGCGTAGATGCTGATACATTGGATAAGTTAATCAGTAAATCGGATGAAATTCCTTCTAAATTATCAAAAGAGGAAGAGGAGAAATTGAAAGGTATTTTTGAAGGAGTAGTGAGCAAGGATAAATTTACGGTTCAACTGGAAAGTATGTCTTCGGATGAGTCACCTATTTTAATTACCCAACCTGAGTTCATTCGTCGTATGATGGAGCAGCAAAAGATGGGTGGCGGTGGCTTTTATGGGGCTTTTCCGGAAATGTATAATTTGGTGGTAAATGCCAACCATCCAGCTATGGAGGCTATTTTGACTAAAGAATCCGCTAATCAAACTGAAAATGCGAAGTATTTAGCAGATTTAGCGATGCTTTCTCAAGGAATGTTGAAAGGAGAAGCGTTGGATGCCTTTATCGAAAAATCTTTAAAGAATTTAAATTAAAAATACAATTCTTCGGATTGAGTTAAGGTTAATATTTTTAATTTTGAGCGGAGCTTAGTCTCCGCTTTTTTAAATTCATTCATTTGTATAAGTTCATTTTTGCGCTAGGCGCACTCATTTTTTTCCGCAGCTGGAATGCGGTAATACTTGGTTTTATTGTCGGTTCATTATTTGATATGAACGAACGAAACAAAGCCGGATCTGGTGGTAAACGCTTTGGCAACATGAATGCCGATGAGGTTTTCAACTACTATCAGCAACGTTCATCCGGTGTAAACGAAATTCAAACCATGCTGATGGCGCTTTCTGCTGCGGTAATGAAAGCCGATGGAAAGGTGTTGAAAGCGGAATTAGATTACGTGAAAGCTTTTTTTGCGAATCAATTTGGCAGCCAATTTCAAAAGAATCAACTCCAAACGTTGAAACAATTTTTGGATGCACCCTCTATTCCGTTGAATCAAATTTGCTCGGATATCCGAACCAAAATGCAACCAGAAGTACGCATACAACTCGTGCATTATTTATTTGGAATTGCCAAAGCTGATGGTGATGTGTCTACGTCTGAGATGCAACAAATTGAGCAAATTGCTGCCATGCTTGGTGTTCCTTCTATGGAATTTGAAAGCGTTAAAAATATGTTCTACCGTAACGTTGATTCCGATTATACGATTTTAGGCATTGAATCATCTGCAACAGATGAAGAAGTGAAAAAAGCGTATCGCAAAATGGCTGTTACGTTTCACCCGGACAAAGTAGCAAGCATGGGAGAAGAATATCAAAAAGGGGCTAAAGAAAAATTCCAGAACATTCAGGAAGCTTATGAAGCGATTAAGAAGAGAAGGGGAATGAAGTGATTAATCCACTTGAAAAAGAGCATTGGTCACCAACATTTTTCCATTTTCCCAAAATCCTCTAAACAAAGGATTGTCCACGAACAAAATCACCTTTCCTTGTCCTTGTTCCTGAATACCAACTACCAATGATTTGGCTTGTAAAGGGGCGGCTTTGTGCCCAACAAATCCATTTCTATGATCATCCATTTT
This sequence comes from uncultured Flavobacteriales bacterium, assembly GCA_903901805.1. Taxonomy (GTDB): domain Bacteria; phylum Bacteroidota; class Bacteroidia; order Flavobacteriales_D; family Crocinitomicaceae; genus UBA952. The sequence goes on along the minus strand of CAIUSK010000203.1, from coordinate 670 downwards.
TTCAATAGTCACCGGACTAAAACCATTTTCCAACGACTTCCATGAATTAGAACTCATGCGCAAGGTGTAGTAATTTTCAATTCCAAAGTTGATCGGGTGTGATTTGTCTAATTTACAATTGTAAATCGCGCCAATTACATTGTTTGATAATTCATTTCTCTCTGCATTGGAATAGGCAATTGTTTCTTCAGTGGAACTTTTCTTCTTTTTTCCTGTATTGGATTCGTCCACGTCTCTTGTTTCTAACTCCTCCGCAGAAATTTCATTTAATCCAATTGTTCCACCAATTCGTTCATATGAATCGCCAAATGCAATCACTTTACCGCCGTTTGTAATCCATTCCGTTAAATTGGCTGATTGATTGTAAGATCCTTCTGGAACAAAGATGGTTGTGTATTCATCCAAACTTGAATACGTTAAATCTGATTCTTGCAGCAAAGTAACCGGTATAGAAAGATTATTCTCTAAAAAATGCCAAATTTCTCCTGCATTCAAAGAACTTGTATTTTCACCAATGAGAAGGGCCACCGATGGTTTTTCAATGAGTTTCACGTCGGAATATCCAAAATCGCTTCCTTTTTCAACCATTCCTGTCCTAGTTTGAGTAATTTGAAGTTTGTATTCATTTGCCCAACCCATTAAATCGGATGCTAAACTTGGTTTATTTTCT
>CAIUSK010000202.1 GCA_903901805.1 uncultured Flavobacteriales bacterium | reverse complement strand
GAACCCAATCAAATTATTAATTGTAAGTCCTTGCGATATTAATCCATTCCAAATTGAAGAGTCTTCAGGTGATGCAGGGCCCGCTCCAAGCCAGTTTAATTTGTCACCAGTAACTGGATTATACGCTCCAAAAGTAAATTCTGCCATATTACTATATTCATTAATGAAACCAGCCACATCAATAGCACCCTTCCATTCCCCCATTTTTACTAATTGTTTCCAGCCAATTTCCCCTGACCACCCTTTTTCTGGCTTTAAATCAGGATTCTTGAAAATAACTAGTCCTCCTACTGATGTAGACACGAAACGTTCTGCAATCGAAGGAAAACGAATACCTTGACCGGCAGAAATCCTTAAATGACTAAATTTATTTAATGCGTAATGGGCTGCTGTTCTAAAAACGGGATAAATTGGCATAGAAACAGAATCAGTGAAATTAAACCTTGAATCTGCTTTCAATGTGTCTAATTGATAATATTCGATACGCATACCAGCAGTCCAATCAATTTTCCCCCAAAACTTCCCTTCAAATTGGCCATAAACAGCTGAGTTTTGAGATGTATGATCTCCAAAAACCCAACTTCGGACAAAGCTACTGTTGTTCATCGCTCCTAACGTAATGTTCTTATTTTCACCTATTTTTTTCTGGAATTGATAATCAGCATAAATCATTTGGGCAAATGAAGCATCGAAATAATTTTGATCATTTCCTGTTGTAACCAAGTAGTATCTACTTCTTAAAAAATGTTTGTTATTTTTTTTGTCGTAGTACTTTAAATAAGGATCGACATTAAATCGGACTGCTTTTTGCCTAGATAACGTATTATCCATTGCCTGATAACCCATAGAATCATTTTTCCAAAGAACAAAAACACCCATGTCTTGATATTGGAAATTATAACTTAATCCTGTTTTTAAATTTTTTATTTTCAGTGGTTTGTAATAAATCGATCCGTTAACTCTTAATCTTTTTTCTTGTTCACCTTGTCTAAATCCGGAATCTAAATACATATTTGTACCAATGGTATACCCCCAGTTTTTTTGTGCTTTGCTGTGATATATATCGGCCAAGTAGAACATTGGATTTCTTACCCACCACTGCATGGATTTTCTTCTTGGATTATCATAAATACCTGATTGTACCTTTATTTTGAGCTCACTTTTAGGATTCGCCTCTTTTTCACTGAGTGAAATAATTCCATTTAGCGCGCCGCTTCCATATAAAACAGATGAAGCCCCTTTGATAATTTCAATTTGATCTGTTTGCTCCATAGGAATAGCATTCCATTTGGCATCTCCAATATCAGGAGAAAGCATCGGAACACCGTTCCATAATAACACAACCCGACTACCTGCACCGTAGGCATAGCCTCCACCTCCGCGAATACTCACCTGACCATCCATCGCATAAACTCCAGGGCTTTGATCCACAACTTGTTCTAAGTTCACCAATCCTTTGTTGTCTATTAATGCAGGTTTTATTACTTCCATGGAAACAGGCACGTCCTCTATAGCTTGGCTTCTTCTGCTTGAAGAAATCACCATAGTTTGCATGGTTTGGAGAGTTGGTTTCAGTTTCCATTGTATTAGTGTATCGCTGCGGACAAGCACTGAGTCACGATCAAAATCGGCATATTTGATTGTTATCCATACGGGATATTTTTTTATGGCAAGGGTAAATTCTCCAGAACTATTGGATGAGGCTTTTGTGCCATCTGAGCAAATTAATTTCACGCCCGGTATACCAATATCTGTTGAGGCATCTAAAACAACACCTTTGGTTTGGCTATAAATAAACGATGAGTATATAAAAAATAATACAAAAAGTATTCGTGTTGCACACATAGATCAAAAATTCTTTGTAAATTAAAGTATTCGAAACTACTAAATAAAATTGAAAGCACAACACCAACTCTATCAAATTGCTTTAACATATTTGAAAGGCATAGGCCCGCGTAAAGCTACTCACTTGTTTTCCAGACTTCCAGAAATTGAACTGATTTTTTTGGCTTCAATTAACGAACTACAAAAACTAACAGGGATCTCAAAATCTATTTTAGTGAATATGGAACGAGAAAAGGCACTTGAACTCGCTAACGTTCAAGTAGATTTTGTTGAGAAATATAATTTAACCACTCATTTTTTGTTGGATAGTAATTATCCGCGTCGCTTAAAACAATGCGCGGATGCACCTCTACTCTTGTATTCAAAAGGAGACTTTGATCCTAATCCTCCCAAAGTACTGTCGATTGTAGGAACGAGAACGGCATCTGATTATGGAAAGGAAATCACCGAACAATTGATTCAAGAATTGAAACCTTATAACGTTCAAATAATAAGTGGCTTAGCGTATGGAACTGATTATAATGCACATCGATCCGCGTTAGATTCAGGTTTGTCAACAGTTGGGGTTTTGGGACACGGATTAGATAGAATGTATCCATTTTCTCACCAAGCCATTGCAAAAGAAATGTGTACTAGTGGCGGAGGTTTGGTAACCGAATTCCCGAGTAAAACCCTTCCGGATAGAGTCAATTTTCCAAGGAGAAATCGCATTGTGGCTGGAATGGTTGATGGTTTAGTAATTATTGAGAGTAAAGCTAAAGGGGGATCGATGATAACTTCAGAATTAGCATTTGATTATAACCGAGATGTTTTTGCATTCCCAGGAAGTGTAAATCAAGAAAACTCGAAAGGCTGTAATGTGTTGATTCAAAAAAACATGGCTCATTTGGTGACACACGCATCAGACATCCTGAAACTCATGAATTGGTGCAAAAGTACGATACCGGACAATCTCAATAGTATCAATCAACAGTCTGTACATTTAAGTTTAATTGATCCCAAGGAAATTAGAATTGTTGATTTACTCAGGCAAAAAGGAAAAACTCATATGGATCAAATGCTGGTGGATTTAAATAGTTCTGTTTCTGAATTGAATTCGCTCTTATTTTCAATGGAAATGGAAGGCATCGTTAAATCTTATCCGGGCAAACAGTATTCGTTATAAAAAGTTGTAGATTCGTTTTATGATTAGAATTTCAAATAGTTTTATTGTAGCTGACATTAGCCCGAAAGGCGCAGAATTAATTACATTAAAAAAAGTCAATTCTGAAAATGTCTTATGGCGAAAAAAAGATGAAATTTGGAATCGTGTTTCTCCAAACCTTTTCCCGATTGTTGGAAGACTCAAAAGCGATGCTTTTTTTCTGCACGGTCAACAATACCAGATGATGCAACATGGATTTGCCCGCGATTGCCATTTTGATGTTTTGAATCAAGAAGAAGACCGTGTTCAATTTATTTTAGTGAATACCATTGATACATACCTCCAGTATCCATTTCATTTTGAATTTGTCGTTACTTATGAGCTTAGGGGATTTTCCATTGAAGTAACCTATCAAACGACTAATTTGGATCAAAAAACATTGCCCTATTCGGTAGGGGGTCATCCTGGTTTTTCTATAACCGGTAATTTGAATGAATATTCTCTAAATTTTAATCAATTACTGAGCCTGAATCGTTCAATATTGGAAGGGCCATATTATTCTGGTAAGTCGGAAACGATGTCCATCAATAAAGTATTACCTTTAGAAAATTCATTATTTGTCAACGATGCGTTGGTTTTTAAAAACCCTCCATTTTCATCTGTGACATTGAATCATTATCTCAAAGGGCCAATCGTGACCGTTTCTTCGGAAAATTGGGAAGCAATAGGTTTTTGGACCAAGATTGGGGCGCCATTTTTTTGCATAGAACCATGGTGGGGTTGGGCGGATAGTATTCATTCGGAAGGCGTTCTTATGGAAAAGGAGGGGATGCATCTATTGGAGCCTAATG
>CAIUSK010000201.1 GCA_903901805.1 uncultured Flavobacteriales bacterium | reverse complement strand
ATTGAATCCCGCTAAAGTGAATTATATTTTCATGTGTGCAACCCCTGATTATTCCGGAAAACACAACTTCACCGCTTCAGATGTTGAACATGTTAAAAATGCTAAGGAATATCAGTCGTGGATAGCAAAACAAGAATCTAAATAAGAATTGAACATGAAAAGAAGAACTTTTTTCCGATTGGGTTTGGCAACGGGTGTGTTGACCTTAACAAGAAATGTATTCGGTAATCAATTATTTGTTGAGAAATCGTTTGAAGGAAAAACGGATGCTCCTATTGTGTTATCCACGTGGATTCATGGACTAGAGGCAAATCGGGCAGCGTGGGAGATTTTATCCAAAGGGGGAAAAGCGCTAGATGCTGTTGAGGCTGGTGTGCGCGTGACAGAGGCAGATTTAACGAATAGAAGTGTTGGTATTGGAGGAAGACCGGATCGTGACGGGCATGTAACCCTCGACGCGTGTATTATGGATGAACAATCGCGTTGTGGTTCCGTTGCTTTTTTAGAAGGTATTGCTCATCCTATTTCAGTTGCCCGTGCCATAATGGAAAAAACACAACACGTAATGCTTGTGGGTGAGGGGGCTAAAAAGTTTGCCATAGAACAAGGCTTCGAAACAGCAAAAACTCCTTTGCCAGAAGTGAAAAAAGAGTGGAAAAAATGGCGCGAAGAAAATAAAGATTTATTTGTTAAACCTAGAATTAACCATGAAAACCATGACACCATTGGATTAATTGCCATGGATAAAAAGGGCGATTTGAGCGGGGCTTGTACCACCAGCGGATGGGCCTATAAATTACATGGTCGAGTAGGGGATTCACCCATTATTGGAGCCGGTCTTTTTGTAGATAATGAAGTAGGAGCGGCAACTGCCACTGGGTTAGGAGAAGCCATTATTCGTATCGCAGGGAGTCACACGGTGGTTGAATTAATGCGCCATGGGTATTCGCCACAAAAAGCCTGTGAAGAGGCGGTAAAAAGGATTTTAGCCAAACACAAGGATTTAACCAATCTACAATGTTGTTTTTTAGCCATTGATAAAGAAGGGAATATTGGTTCTCATTCCGTCTATGCTGGTTTCAATTACGCACTAAAGACAAGTAGCGAAGATAAAATGGTTGATTCTACTTTCGATCGAAATTGGTGATGAAACACTTGAAGGGAATCCTTATTTTATTTCTATTATTAAGTTTCTGCATAAAAGGACAAAAAGAACTTTCGTGGCGCTTTTTCCATCCCCTGAAAAAAGAGTGGGTGCCTTATCAAACCCATGGATCGATTCAGGAAAAGTTGATTCAATCCGGTGAATTGCCTGCGCCATTTTATCGAGATAATGAATTTAAATTTGATTGGGTTGAATTAAATCAGTGGAAATTGATTGCAGATACGATAGTTAGCGAGTATGATTCTCCTAAACTGATCGATATCCACTTGCCCGAAATTGATACCTATGCATCCATTTATTGGAATGATTCCTTGGTACTGTTGGCTGAAAATGCATTTCGTCCGTATCAATTTCAAGTTGTTTTGATGCCGAATTCAAAAAACACAATTACAGCCGTTTTTACTCCTCCTGTCTTGTATCACAAAAATCGGTTTGAAACAGAACGTTTTCATTACCCTGCACCCAACGATTCTAAATCCATCGCTGTTGCGAATTTAACTCGGAAGCCACAATATCAATTTGGCTGGGATTGGACCGCACGAATGAATACCATTGGCTTCACAAAACCCGTTTCTTGGAAGTATCAAAAATCAAATTCCCTCTCAGATTTTTCTGTTCAATCTTCTTATGATGGGAAAGATGCTGAAGTGACGTACCATTTTTTGTTTTCACCCATTGAAAACCCAATTACCATAAAAAGTAGTTTGTTTGGAGATTTTGATATGAAAACCAATGATACGCTCTTGGATTGGAAAAACACACTTGTTCAACCCAAGCTTTGGTGGCCGAGAGGATGGGGAGAATCATACATTTACTACGATACTATTCAGGTTTTTTCATCTAACGGATCGCTGATTGAAACAAGATACATTCACTTTGGGGTTAGATCATCCGAATTGATACAACAGGAAGATAAATGGGGAACCAGTTATGTGATTCAACTCAATGACAAACCTGTTTTTTGCAAAGGAGCCAATCTAATTCCTCCTTCCGTATTTACCAGTCAGCTAAGTGATTCGGTGTGGGAAAATCAAATTCAGGTTATTAAGGAACAGCAGTTGAACATGGTTCGCATATGGGGCGGAGGAATTTATCCGAGTGATTATTTTCTGACGCGTTGTGATCAGGAAGGAATTATGGTGTGGCAAGATTTAATGTTCGCCTGTGCCATGTATCCGGCAGATTCGTTGTTTTTACTCAATGTAAAATCCGAAATGGAGTATCAAATTCCACGTTTAGCATCTCATCCTTCGGTAGTTTTGTTCAATGGCAATAATGAAGTGGATGTGGCGTGGAAAAATTGGGGCTTACAAAAGCAGTATCACTTATCCGTTTCAGATTCCATTCAAATTGGGAATGAGTATCGGATTTTATTTCAAGAAAATATTCCCAAGTGGATAAATTCATTTACAAATATCCCATACGTGCATACATCCCCGTTGAGTAATTGGGGGGCACCAGAGCGCTATAATCATGGTTCTCAACATTATTGGGGAGTGTGGCATGGTAATGATCCAATTGCTGATTTTGCCAATAATATTGGTCGTTTCAATGCTGAGTTTGGGTATCAGAGTTTTCCTGAATATTCCACTTTATTAGCCTTAGGCTCACCTGAAACTTGGAACTTAGATTCGTTGGGGATAAAAACACACCAGAAAAGCTATGTGGGGAATGGGAAAATACATTCAGAAATAAAGAAGTCTTATCCCCAACCGAAAAATTTTATGGAATTTGTTTATTATTCACAACTTATACAGGGAGATGCGATGGAACAAGCCGTTTCTGCTCATCGCTTGAATGCTCCGCGTTGCATGGGTTCTATTTATTGGCAATTGAATGATTGTTATCCTGGTCCAACATGGTCCGGGGTAGATTATCTTGGGAATCGTAAAATCATGCATTATCGGATGAAGCAAGTCATGCAACCGATTACCGTATTGCGCCAACAAGATTTAACTGGTTTCAATCTATTGCTTACTTCTGACATGCCTGAAAATCAGCAAGTACGTTATACCATCAACGGAATTGTAAAAATGAAAAACAAGTGGTTGATGCACGAACTGAAAACAGATTCGATTCAACTGAACTATTTGGAAAGCCAATCTATTTTTACGGAATCTACGTTAAATCGCTATTTTATTGCCAATGCTGTTCATGGGATAGAGGTTCGTTGGCAAGTAGGAACTCAAATCCATAGCCGCATTTTCTGGAAAGAAAAAAATCCAACCAAAATTATTGATAAAAAGGATATTTCCCTTCGGATTAAGCGACTGGATAGAAAAAATAAAACCTTGGTTTTACTTATAAAATCTAAGAAACCAGTAGCTCATTTTTGGTTGTATTGTACCCAAAAAGGCTTGCGCTACTCAGAAAATGATTGCAACCTCTTACCGGGTAAAAAAGAAATAATTCTCCACTATGATTCGCTACCTAAGCGGAAAGAGTTGAAATACGTGGGATTGAGTGTAGGGGAGTGAGGTTGAGAGGTGGTGTTATAGTTTCTTTTGGTAAATCTATCTTATCGGTTTGGCATTAGACAAATGTGGCGCTATCTCTCTAATGTAATTGTGGCGCCATTTTGCTTACTGCGTGTTATGGT
>CAIUSK010000200.1 GCA_903901805.1 uncultured Flavobacteriales bacterium | reverse complement strand
GTTTAACCAATAAAAAAGCTGATTTTAGTAATAAGTGTATCAGTTTTTCTACTAATCATATACAAGTTCTGGATAGTGATATCGATCTTAAAACCAAATTATGGCAAGACAGAAAGGATAGAAGAATAGCGGATATCACCATTAATAAGGTTGTTCGTAATTTCAGAAGGTTTTACTTTCTTTTGAGTATATTTTTGATCCTCTTGGGATTTTTTCACACCAATGCAAATGGAAAAGAATTGGATTATATAAGTTCTTGGCTTTATTCGTTGGCTGTGGTTTTCTTTTGCATTTCGTTCTTTGTAAATCAAAGGACAACCTATATTGTTATTATTAGTTCATTTATTTTGTTCATATTGCTTTTAGTTGTTATTGGCTTTTTAATGGTATACAGTTTAGACAATAAAACAGGCTATAATTTAATTTATGTACTTATTCTTTTAACATCTAGTATTGTTATCAGCACGAAATCATTCATTAAGAGGTACAAGCTTTTTATGAAACGTAGAGAGGAAGAAATGATAAAAAACGAGGGGGAGGAATCAGAGGATTAAAAAATCAATAAGCCAATTCCTACTAAAACACTCATGAAAAACGTTGTAAGTGCTACTTTTTTTAATTCCGGGTCTAATTCACTTGGAACAACACAATTCTTCACTTTTCGCCAATGAGGAATCAATAAGAAATAGGGTAGTAAGGCTAAGAAAAGGCCATATTTTTCACCTAATAAAATGAAAATGCATAAGGCAAGGAAAGATATAAAAAGCAAAAGAAAATGATAAGTTTTAGCCCGTTGAAATCCCATTTGAACAACCACCGTTATTTTTCCTGATAGAGCGTCATTTTCATGATCACGCATATTGTTTAAATTTAATACAGCCATACTCAATAAACCAATGGTGCAGCTAGGTAATAATATGGCGTAATCGATTGATTTTGAATAAAGGGTATAAGATCCCAATACCCCAACAATCCCAAAGAAAATAAATACCATAAGATCACCAAATCCTTTATATCCATACGCGTAATTGCTGATTGTGTAAAGAATGGCGGCAGCTACACTGAATACGGTGAAAATTAGGTAGCCAATAATCAATTCCGAAGACATATTTTCTTGAGCTAAATAAATTAAACTGCCAGCAGATAAAAAGGATAATAGAGCTGTAATAATTACCGCTGTTTTCATCTGTTTTTTTGTGATTAAACCTGATTGAACTGTGCGCATTGGACCAACTCGATTGCTGTTATCCGTGCCTTTTAGTGAATCTCCCAAATCGTTGGCCAGGTTGGATAAAATTTGAAATAAAATGGTCGTAATTAATGCTAAACCAAAAATACGGTAATCCACATAGCCATTATCAAAGGCAATAAATGAACCCATTAAAATACCAGAGATAGAAAGCGGTAGTGTTCGTAAGCGAAATGCGTCAAGCCAATTTTTTATCATCATCAGAGTATTTTGTTTCAAATTTACTTGTTAACTTTAGTTTGAAGGAATAAAAAAGTGTATTTTTCGAATAAAAATTCTATGCCTAGTCAATCCAATGTTAATTTGTGTTCAATGCTGGAGATTGATTTACCAATCATAATGGCACCAATGTTTCTTGTTTCTAATGAAAAAATGATTTTAGAAGCACTACATTCAGGAATTACCGGGGCAATACCGGCTTTAAATTATAGAACGACGGATGATTTAAGATTAGCAATTAGATGGATAAAAAGCCAATCTAGTAAACCTTTTGGAATCAATTTGATTGTGAATAAATCAAATTTCAGATACAAAGAACAATTACGTATTTGCTGCGAAGAAAAAGTAGATTTTATTATTACTTCATTAGGTTCTCCTGAAGAAGCGATAAAAAAGGCTCATGAGGTAGGAATAAAAGTTTTTTGTGATGTTACCGATTTGAATTTCGCCCTGAAAGTGGAGCAATTGGGTGCAGATGCAATTATTGCTGTTAATAAAGAAGCAGGGGGTCATGCGGGAAAAATTTCATTTAAAGACCTGTTACCTCAATTGGTTCAGAAGTGTTCTATTCCGATAATTTCAGCCGGTGGAGTAGGTGATGCAAAAGGAATTCAACGCATGTTAAACTTGGGAGCAGCGGGCGTTTCTATGGGTAGTTTATTTATTGCAACCAAAGAATCTCCAGTTTCCGAGGAATATAAATTGGCTTGTGTTCAGTATGGTGCTTCAGATATAGTTTTAACAACCAAAATATCCGGAACGCCATGTACAGTTATAAATACTCCTTATGTTCAGGAAGTTGGAACTACACAAAATTGGGTTGAGCGATTTTTATCCAAAAATAAACGATTGAAAAAATGGATAAAGGCACTAACATTCATCAGGGGAATGAAAAGTTTAGAAAAAGCTGCCTATGGTTCAACCTATAAGAATGTTTGGTGCGCAGGTCCATCCATTGAATATGTAACCGAAATACTACCAATTTCAGCGGTAGTTAAAAAAATACGCGAAGATTTTAAGGCATAAAAAAAGGGCCTTCGGTGGAAAGCCCTATTATAAATCGTTGATGAATTAATGTTTATGATTCGGGTCACTATGATCATGACCTTCATGTCCTTTCTCTTCTGAGTTGGCCGCTTTTGGGGCTCCTATCGATAAAATCTCAATTTCGAATACTAAATCAGATTTAACTGGTATACTTCCTGCCGAGCGATCTCCATATCCTAAAAAATAGGGAATGAATAATTTTGCTTTACCTCCAGGGCCTAACAAGGCAATTCCTTCTTCGAATCCTGGAATCATTTTCATGTCTAGGTAATTGAAATCAAAAGTTTGGTTTCTATCTTTAGAAGAATCAAATTTTGTCCCATCTTTAAATAGCGTACCTGTATAATGTAAACTCACCGGTGAACCTTTTACGGCATGAAATTTTTTCGGATTTTTCCCTTTTTTTGAAATTACATATACTAAACCTGTTGACGAAGCTTGTGCCTTTTTGTTATTCTTTTTTACCTCGTTAAAAAAAGTGGTTTTGTATTCATTTTGTTTTTTTTCCGCTTCAAGTCTTTTTGCTTCTTCTTCAGCACGTTTCTTTTCCTCTTCTTTACGAATAATTTCTCTTGCTGCTTCAGGAAATAATGGTTGAGCATTCCATGCAATTGCCTCAGAACCAACTCGAATAATTTTTATACTATTTAGAATATCATCTTGTTGAATCGCATCAACCACATTTTGTCCTTCAACCACATGTCCAAAAACAGTATGTTTTCCATCTAGCCAAGGAGTTTCTTTGTGTGTGATAAAGAATTGACTTCCATTGGTATTTGGACCAGAATTAGCCATAGAAAGAATACCAGGTCCAGCGTGTTTTAAATCCGAAACGAATTCATCCTTAAATTTATAACCAGGATTTCCCGTTCCGTTTCCAAGAGGACAGCCACCTTGTATCATGAAATCTTTAATTACACGATGAAATTTTAAACCATCGTAAAATGGTTTTGATTGCGAATTGCTATTGAAATTCAATGTCCCTTCCGCCAAACCAATAAAATTGGCAACAGTTATAGGAGTTTTTTTATACTCCAATAAACAGACAATTTTTCCTTTCGAAGTATTGAACTCAGCATAAATTCCTTCCGTGCTCAAGTTTTTATTTTCAACTTCTTTGGTCTCTTCTACTGCTTGAGGTAGAACTTCGCCTTTAATATTAATTACTTTGGTTGGATCATTGATTGCATTTGAAGTGATGGTAACACTTTTTTGAAAAGAACCAACTCGCTTTGTGTCATAAGTAACTTTTATGGAACCAGAAGCTCCTGGTGCAATAGGTTCTTTCGGCCATTCAGGAACGGTGCACCCGCATGATCCGCGTGCTTCAGTGATTAACAGCGCTTCATTTCCTGTGTTCTTAAATTCAAACGTACAATATGGATCTCCGCTAAATGGAATCGTTCCATAATCATGAGTTTCTTTGTTAAACTGAATTTTTGCTCCTTTTTCAATTTGTCCAAAAAGTGAGATACTTAAGAACGTAAATGCTACAACTAATAGATTTTTCATGGTTTTGTTATTTTTCAATTCCTAATAATTCAACTTCAAAAACAAGGGGCATGTATGGTTTGATAGCGCTTCCTGGTTGTGGATTTGCTCCATATGCCAATTCTTGTGGTATAAATAGACGGTACTTTGACCCAACTGTCATCAATTGCAAACCTTCTGTCCATCCTTTAATTACTTGATTTAAACCAAAAGTAATGGGTTCACCTCTTTCTACAGAACTATCAAAAACTTCTCCACTTGGTGTAGTACCATGGTAATGAACTTTCACTTTAGAAGTGGCAGATGGTTTTTCCCCTGAACCTTGTGTTATTACTTCGTATTGAAGTCCACTTGGGGTAACTTTTACATTCGGATTCTTTTTGTTTTCAGCTAAAAAGATTTCACCACCTTCGCGAGCTTGTTTCGAATCTCTTTCTTGCTTTTGTTGAAAATAGTTGTTCAATGCTTGATTGGTGGGATCAGAAATAGCTAGCGGTTTTCCGTACAATTTATCACGTAATCCTTGAATAATCATTTCTTTATTTCCTTCAGGAATATCCTTCATTACATTCCCTCCAATTGCTGCACCTAGCAAGTAGGATACCGAGTCTAATTCATTGTTCATTTTATTTTGTGCTTGATTATAAAAAGTAATTAATAATACGAGCGGTAAAAATAGGATTTTTTTCATGGTTAAATTTTACTATTTCGCAAATATCTAATTTTTTATCTGATTTTTCTAATTCAAATTTGTTAATTGCTTGTTAAATTAGCGCAAAATTACAACATGCTCGTACGAATTGTAAAAATGGAATTTCAATCGGATAAAGTAGATGATTTCCTTTCTTTTTTTGATACTGTTAAAGAGGCTATTGCTTCCTTTGAAGGATGTTTGGGAATGAAATTGATGCAAGACCAAGCTAATTCATCTATTATTTTCACTTACAGCCATTGGGAGAATCAAGATGCTTTGAATAAATATAGAGATTCTGAATTATTTGGATCTGTTTGGCCTATTGTAAAACCATGGTTTAACGCAAAGCCTGAAGCTTGGAGTCTTGATACGTGTTTCGAACAATTCCGTTAGGCTTCGATCTTTAAACCTAATTCAGCTCCAATGCGCAGCATCTCAGCATAAGCAGCTTCATATTCGTTTGGAATGGTCCCCTCTAAAATAGATTCTTTGATTTGAGATTTGATAATTCCGATTTCTGCACAAGGACCAACACCAAACGTTTGCATGATTAATTCACCCGTAACTGGTGGTTGAAAGTTTCGAATTTGATCTTTTTCCTCGACATCCTTCAATTTAAGAGAAACGATTTCAAAATTTTGTTTGTATTTCTTTACCTTGAATTCATTTTTTGAGGTAATGTCTGCATTGCAAAGCGTCATTAAATCCTCAATATCATCTCCAGCTTCATTTAACAATCTTCGTATGGCAGAATCGGTTACAGTTCCTTTTACCAAAGCAATTGGTCGTAGGTGCAGCCGTACTAATTTCTGAACATATTTCATTTTTTGATCAAGGGGCAAACGCATTCGAGTAAATATACGCGGAACCATACGTGCGCCCAGGTCTTCATGTCCGTGAAAAGTCCATCCAATTTCTTTGTCAAAACGTTTGGTTGGTGGTTTAGCAATATCATGTAATATGGCAGCCCATCTCAACCAAAGTGAATCTGATTTTTCTGCAACATTGTCTAACACCTCAAGCGTATGGTAAAAATTGTCCTTGTGTGATTTTCCATCAATAGTTTCAATGCCAACGAGTGCAATCATTTCCGGAAAAAACTGATGTAATAATTGAGTTGATTTCAATAGAATAAAGCCGCGTGAAGGTTGATCAGCAAGAATTATTTTATTCAATTCTTCGTTAATACGTTCCTGAGATATTATTTTCAATCGATCTGATTGTCGTAAAATAGATTCTAAACTTTTTGTTTCAATTTTAAAATTCAGTTGAGTTGCAAACCGAATTGCCCGAAGCATACGCAAAGGGTCATCGCTATAAGTAATATCTGGTTCAAGAGGAGTGCGAATAATTCCAAGTTCAATATCCTTTAAACCATTAAATGGATCAATTAAATTCCCGAACGTTTC
>CAIUSK010000199.1 GCA_903901805.1 uncultured Flavobacteriales bacterium | reverse complement strand
GTCGGAATTGGTAATATTAAACTTATTAGTAACGATGTCATGACGCCAAATATAATTTTGGGTGGATTTAAATCCGCACTTACAAAGTCGGACCAATTACGATCATTGATTGAAAAGTGCAGAATCAGCAGAGGGGTTAGGGAATTCGACCAAATTGAACATAGATCAATTTAAGAATATAGAAAAACTATAAGCTATATTAATTTTTGCCCTGAAGTAATTCTTGTTCCAAATAGTTAGCTGTATGAGAGGTTTTTTTGAATTTCTTTACCAATTCTTCCGGAGTTCCTTTGGCAATAATTTCACCACCAAACTTACCTCCTTCCGGACCTAAATCAATGACATAATCAGCCACTTTAACCACATCTAAATTGTGTTCGATTACCAAAACCGTATTTCCTTCTTCCACCAATCGTTGAAGTACATCCAACAACATACTGATATCTTCAAAATGCAATCCGGTCGACGGTTCATCCAATAAATAGATGGTTTTACCGGTACTTTTCTTCGCTAGTTCAGCTGCCAATTTTATGCGTTGCGCTTCGCCCCCAGATAAGGTCGTAGATGGTTGTCCAAGTGTAATATAACCCAATCCAACCGAATAAAGCGTTTGTAGTACTCGATAAATTTTAGGAATCGATTCAAAAAAGGGAACAGCTTCTTCTACGGTCATATTCAATACATCCGAAATGGATTTTCCTTTAAACCGAACTTCTAGCGTTTCACGATTATAGCGTTTTCCTTGACAGGTATCACACTCCACATAAACATCTGGAAGAAAATTCATTTCGATTTGCTTCAACCCTCCCCCATTACACGTTTCGCACTTTCCACCCGCTACATTGAATGAAAATCTACCGGGTTTATAACCTCTAATTTGCGCTTCTGGTAGGGATGCAAACAACGAACGGATTTCATCAAACACTTTTGTATACGTTGCTGGATTAGATCGAGGAGTTCTACCGATCGGACTTTGATCAATTTCAATTACTTTATCAATATGCTCTAGTCCGTGAACTGATTTGTATTCCAATGGTTTCTTTACGCTATCATAGACGTAATGCATGAGGATTGGCAGTAAGGTATTGGTTATTAAAGAAGACTTGCCACTTCCAGATACGCCAGTTACACACGTTAACGTTCCCAATGGAATAGCAACACTCACATTTTTCAAATTATGGCCATTTGCTCCTTTCAGTTCAATAAAAGAACCGTTTCCTTTGCGGCGTTTCTTTGGGATTTCAATACATTTAACACCCCTCAAGTAAGCCGCTGTTGGTGAATTGGCAGCATCTAATAAGTGCGGTTTTGCCACTTGAATGATTTTCCCACCGTGTTTTCCAGCTCCTGGTCCAATTTCCACTACCCAATCAGCAGATTCAATCATTTCCTTGTCATGCTCCACAACAATCACTGAATTTCCTGTATCTCTTAATTTCTGAAGTGATCGAATCAATCGTGTATTATCTCTTTGATGCAAACCAATGGAAGGCTCATCCAACACATACACCACATTCATGAGTTCGCTTCCAATTTGTGTGGCTAATCTAATTCGTTGCGCTTCGCCTCCAGACAAACTTCTAGCCGATCGATGTAAAGTCAAATAATTTAGCCCTACGTCCAGCATAAAAGTTAAACGTGATTTAATTTCCTTTAGAATTTCCTCCGCAATTTGAAGTTGTGCCGCCGAAAAATGATTTTCAACAGTTTGAAACCAAACCGCTAATTCACTCAAATCCATAGCAGCCAATTCGCCCAAGTGTTTATTTCCAATTCGAATAAAATGAGCTTCTTTTCTGAGGCGCGTTCCAAAACATTCGGGACACAATTTTTTATTCATAAAACTCTGCGCCCAACGCTGAATTCCGGCAGTACTTTCCTCTGCATGACGCGACATAAAATTAATGATCCCTTCGAATTTAAACTGAGGTCCTTTACCACGGTATTCCATGTCCTCGTTACCATACAATAGAATTTTTAAAACATCTTCTGAAATATCAGAAAGGGGAGTATTAATTGAATATTCGTAGAATTGCAAAAAGGAGTCAATTTTATCGAAAAACCACGAGCGCTTGTATTCACCCAATGGAGCAAGTGCACCTTTTTTTACAGAAAGGGCAGTATTTGGGATAATTTTATCAATATCCGCTTCAGTAACCTCCCCTAACCCACTGCACGTTGGACAAGCACCATAAGGTGAATTAAAGGAAAATAAATTTGGTTCAGGATCTGGATAACTAATTCCACTTGTAGGACACATCAAACTGCGACTAAAATGACGCACTTCCTCAGTTTCAAAATCCATTATCATCATGGCTTTTCCTCCGTGTTTCATGGCTGTTACAACTGATTCATAAAGCCTTTTACGATCTTTGGAATCAATCAATAATCGATCTACCACCATTTCAATATCATGGATTTTGTAGCGATCCAACTTCATTCCCTTGGTAATTTCCTGAAGTACTCCATCTACGCGAACTTTGGTAAATCCTTGACGTTGAATCTGTTCAAACAGTTCTCGGTAATGACCTTTTCTACCTTTAACTTTCGGAGCAAGAAATATCACTTTTTTGCCATCATACGCTTCAATGATCAAATCTACAATTTGCTCATCAGAATACTTGACCATTTCCTCATTCGTTTCATAGGAAAATGCGGTACCCGCTCGAGCGTAAAGTAATCGAAGAAAATCATAAATTTCAGTAATTGTTCCAACGGTTGAACGCGGGGAACGGGAAACAGTTTTCTGCTCGATAGCAATAACAGGACTTAGACCATCAATTTTATCCACATCGGGACGTTCTAATCCGCCTAAAAATTGGCGAGCATAAGCTGAAAATGTTTCTAAATAACGCCGTTGACCTTCGGCAAAAATGGTATCAAATGCTAGCGAAGATTTACCACTGCCACTGAGCCCCGTAAAAACAACTAATTGATTTCTTGGGATGGAAATATCTATATTTTGCAGGTTGTGTTCACGTGCGCCAAATACCTCGATACATTCTTCAGGTTCAATTTCAATTGGAGTATGCTGCATAAGGTTTTAAATTCACATTCTTGGCGGGAAGCAAAATTTCAAGTACACCGATGTTTTTCGTTAATTTATTCGATAATATCCAAGGATTAAGCTTTACTAAAATCTTATAATTAATTCCTTTTCCTTTCGACCATTGAGCCAAGTTATCAATAGGCAATGTAACAGAAACACGTTCAATTGAAAAAGGTTTATATAATTCAATAGTTTTTGGATCAAAGCCGTATTTTTCCGGATTTTCCATAATTAATTTCACAGCAATCAAGCGCAACACATAACGAGCCGTTTCACTATTCAAATCCATGTCAAAATAATGAGTTGCTTCTTGCCATGCCATATCGGATTTAACGCCCCTAATTCCTCTATTGTAAGCAGCTGTTGCCAACATCCAGGTTGCCACTGAATCTTTTGCGATTTTCAGGTAACGACATGCTGCCCGAGTTGATTTTTCCAGATTGTAGCGCTCATCTACCTCATCATCAATAATCAAATTATATTCGCGTCCCGTTTCTGGCATAAATTGCCAATACCCTTTTGCACCAGCCGGAGAAGTAACATTGGCTAAATTGCTTTCAATTACCGGTAAGTACTTAAAATCATTGGGGATATTTTCCTGCTTTAAAATTGGTTCAATTAGTGGAAAATATCGCGCGGCACGCTTCATGTTTAAAATTGTCTGGCTGTGGAAATAGGCATTCGCCATAATTTCTCGATCCAATCGTTCCCGAATATCTTCGTCTTCCAAAGAGATTTTTTCACCAAACAATACAATTGATTTTGGTATTGGCGGCAAATTTTGTTTTGAAGTTTGAACAATTGGTTTAGTTTCAGGTTTATTGCTTTGACACGAATACAACAACACAACAAATAAAAAGGGAATAACTGTTTTCATCATTAGTTTAATTCAATTGCACCTATATCAGGCGGATTATTTCGCGGATTACCAAAAACATCAGTAATTACAGAAGTTGCAAATCCATTTCCATTTAATGGGGAATTCACTAAAAATGAAAAATCATAAATAGATGGATCGGTAAATAAAGGATTATTGTTCCAAATTATGGACTGATAAAAGGAATCTGTTTGAATGGTTTCTGATTTTATCAAGCAATTTTTAAAATCAAAATTTAGGGTAACCCCAGCCAATTGAATAGTATCAATTGCCATTTCAGTTGCCAAACTTCCAGAAACAACACAATTGTAAAGCACGCCTTCATTGATTGATCCAACGTTGGTGGTAGCGGTTTGATAATTGGTAAAAAAATTACTAATTCCTACGGCTGGATTGGGTGAAGCTCCATAGCCCAGCAGATCACAGTGATTGAAATTAAAATCACCACCCTCTAGCACTAATAATGCATGTGTACCATTTTTTGAAATAATACAATTTTCTGCTTTAACCTTTGCTCCAGAGTAAATAAACACCCCATACCTAGCTTGATTTTGAATAATTGTATTGGTCATCGTTAATGTATAACTGGAATTGGTGGGGTCCTCTGAAAAAAGATGTACTCCTGAAGTTCCATTTTTTATAATCGCGTAATCAATGGTACTCGGTTTGGCTTCTTGAAAATAAATCCCATAGTATTGACCACTAATATCTTGATAATCCTGTTCCAATCGATCACCCTGGAAAACCACTTCATTGTCGATGGTTCCCTGAACATTTAGCGTTGATTTATACACATAAAAAATAGCGTTTTTGTGCAAGTGAACTTGAGTTCCGGCTTGAATATTGAGCGTTTTTGCTGAATCTACCGCAGCGTATCCATAAATAACATGTGGTTTATCGTTTGGCCAAGTTCCTTCATTTAAATCTTTGTAATGAAAATAAGCATCTTGTCCCCAAACTGCTAATTTCACGTACTGATCTTTACCATTTGTTCGAAATCGGATAGAATCCTCAATAATAAGTGGTAGCGATTGGCTATTAATATCAAGTGTAACTTCAACAAATACAAACAAACTGTCTTTGCCTTCCAATTTAATATTCGTCATTTTTGTTCCCATCAAACCATCCACATTCATACGAAATGGGGAACTTTCTCCACCCACCAATTCAATTTCATCGATTTGAACCGTTTTGCTTTCCTTGTTGTAAATTTTGAATTGTTTCGTCGTTGACCCAATAGTTGTAAACACTGTATCGAAAACTAAAGTATCAACAGAAAATGAAAGGTTTTTCTTGGATAGAAGATTGTTTTTTTTGCACGACACCATGGATAGTGAAACAGCAACAATAAAAAACAGAATGGAAATGAGTTTTACCACGATTTTATGTTAACTAACGTTTGAGTTAGAAAATTATTGAATTAATTAGGTAAAACGTATGCTTTGAACTTCAAAACTACTACAGCAGGTTCTGTATTCGCAGTAATGGTAACCGATTTAGATTGTTCTTTAGTTTGATCAGGTTTCGGTTCAAAAACAACTTCTATTTTGTCCGATCCTCCGGGTGGAATTGGTTTTTCTGGTTTACTGGCCGTTGTACAACCACAACTCGGTTGAACATTTGTTATGTTTAAAGGATTTTTTCCCGTGTTAGTAACAGTGAACACAGCTGTGGTTTTTGACCCTTTTTTTACGTTTCCTAAATCAATTTCTTCTTTATCGAAAATCATGGTTGTTTGACCAAAATCATCCTCGTTAGCCTTTTTCGCATCAGCTGGATTTTCATCTACGGCAACAGAAGATTCCACCTTTCCTTTTTTACTTTCAACTT
>CAIUSK010000198.1 GCA_903901805.1 uncultured Flavobacteriales bacterium | reverse complement strand
TGACAAAAGGTGAATCCTACGAAAACCTCAGAAAACTATGTAAAGATGTCGGAAATAGATTATCCGGTTCTGCAGCAGCGCAAATGGCGGTTGAATGGGGAAAAAACACCTTAGAGAATTATGGCTTTGACTCGGTGTATCTTCAAAAGGTTATGGTGCCTCATTGGGACAGAGGTACAACTGAACGAGCTTGGATACAAGTAGAAAACCAGCAAATTTCATTGAATATTCTAGCGCTAGGTGGTTCTGTTGCCACTAATGGATTGTTGAAAGGAGACGTTATTGAATTTTCAAGCTTAAATGAATTGAAAAAAGCCAACAGTTCGCAAGTTCAAGGTAAGATTGTATTTATCAATCAATATATG
Organism: uncultured Flavobacteriales bacterium; assembly: GCA_903901805.1. Lineage (GTDB taxonomy): Bacteria > Bacteroidota > Bacteroidia > Flavobacteriales_D > Crocinitomicaceae > UBA952. The sequence goes on along the minus strand of CAIUSK010000198.1, from coordinate 5,929 downwards.
AATAACGAAGATATTAATACATTTAAGGCATATGGAGGATGTAGTTCAATTCGTTTAAAAGGAGCTATTGAAGCCGGTAAATTGGGTGCAAAAGCAGTTTTAATTCGTTCCTTAGGTTTAGCGATTGATGATCACCCGCACACTGGTGTAATGTCATACGATAGTTCTGTGAAGAAAATTCCAGCCGCTGCACTATCTACTCAGGATGCTGATTTTTTATCTCTAAAATTGAAATCGAGCAAACTAAAAATAACGCTTGAAATGAATTGTCGAACATTGGAAGATGAACCTTCTTATAATGTTATTGCAGAAATTCGTGGAAAAAAAACACCTAAAGAAATCATAACATTTGGTGGGCACTTAGATTCGTGGGATACTGGCGAAGGTGCGCATGATGACGGTGCTGGTGTTGTGCATTGCATGGAAGCATTACGAATTTTAAAAAAGCTAAACTACTCTCCCCAGCATACACTCCGAGTAGTTCTCTTTATGAATGAGGAAAATGGAAACATGGGAGGAAAGGGTTATGCAAACTTTACGGCAGGCAAAGGAGAAAAACAAATTGCAGCATTGGAAAGTGATCGCGGTGGATTTGCCCCTCGGGGATTCTCGTGTGACGGAAACCAAAATCAAGTTAAATTTCTAGAATCGTTAGCACCATTTTTCAAACCGTATGAATTACATGTTTTCGAAAAAGGATATGGTGGAGTTGATATTGGTCCGCTAAAGAATCAATTTCCAGGTATTCCTTTGTTTGGCTTTGTACCAGATTCACAGCGTTATTTTGACTTTCATCATACACCAAACGATATTTTTGAAAATGTAAATAAAAGAGAATTAGAACTTGGAGCTGCCGCAATTAGTTCTTTTATCTATTTATTGGATGTAAATCTGTAATATTCAACCTTGAAAAAAACGTAATTTTAATTAAATTTACTTATGACATTTGATATAGCAATAGTGGGTGGTGGCATTGTTGGTGCAGCTACTTTATACAAACTTCAACAAAAAAACCCACATCTTTCCATCATTTTAATGGAAAAGGAAAAAGAACTTGCTCATCATCAAACAGGACATAATTCAGGCGTTATTCACTCGGGGCTTTACTACAAACCAGGTTCTTTAAAAGCGAAAAATTGTTTTGATGGAAGGCATGAATTGGTTGCATTTGCCAAGGAACACGGAATCAATCATGATATCTGTGGAAAAGTAATTGTTGCTACCGATGAAAAAGAATTACCTAATCTTGATCGAATATTTGAAAATGGTATTCAAAATCAAATTGAAGGAATTAAGAAAATTACCGCAGCAGAGGTGAAAGAAATAGAACCTTTTGTTGAATGCATAGCAGGAATTTACGTACCAGTTACAGGAATAATTGATTTCCGGGGTGCTACGGCTAAAATGGTTGAATTAGCAATGGCTATAAATTCTGCAAGTGAGGTTAGACTTGAGACAGAATTTTTACGTGTTGAAAAGACAGAAGATTACTCAATTATCCACACCAATAAAGGCACTATAAAATCACGTTTTTTAGTTTATTGTTCGGGATTACAAGCCGATCGATTAGCCAAAAAAGATGGAGTAAAATTGAAAGAGCAAGTAGTTCCTTTTCGAGGTGATTATTATGAATTAGCTCAACATGCTAAACACAAAGTAAAGAATTTGATCTATCCCGTACCAGATCCAAACTTTCCTTTCCTAGGAGTACATTTCACGCGGATGGTTGACGGCAGCGTAGAATGTGGACCCAATGCAGTTTTCTCCTTCAAACGAGAAGGATACAACAGAACCGATTTTTCATGGAGAGATACTTGGGAGGCCTTAACATATGCAGGCACCTGGAAGTTATTTTTAAGTAATGTAAAATATGGTATTGATGAATACAGACGGGCTTTTTCAAAACGTATGTTTCTAAAATCACTCCAACGCATGATTCCTTCATTAACAATGGATGATATTAAACCAGCCCGTGCTGGAGTTCGAGCCCAATTACTCTCTCAGAATGGAGACACGCGCGACGATTTCAGAATAGAACATCACGGAAATTCAATTCATGTATTAAATGCCCCTTCACCGGCGGCCACAGCATCCTTGGCAATTGGAACTTATATAGCTGATGTGGTTAACGAAAAATTAGTGATACCCAAAAACTGAATCTACCTAACTAAATTGATGGGTTATAACCAGAGATTCGTTTATTAATTAGAAATTATCTCAAATAATTCATCCAAGTTTGGAGAAACAATCACTTCAATTCTTCTGTTTTTTGCTTTATCATTAGCATCTACAGGAAGAAACTCACTCCTACCAGCTGCCATTATTTTCTTAGGATTCATTGACGAATTAGCTAACATAATCTCAACAACAGAGGTAGCTCTTAATACCGATAATTCCCAATTGTTTTTAGGTGAATTTGGACTACTCATTTTCGTGTTATCCGTATGTCCCTCAACAATAATTTCTAAATCACCCGTATTTTCAAGAGCTTTGGATAAATCAATAATCGCAGATCTACCACCCTGTTCAATTACCGTGCTACCTGGATTAAACAACAGCTTTGCCTCCAAGCTAATATAGATTCTTCCGTCTTTTTGTACCACAGTTAATCCTTTGTTTTCATAGGCTCTTAATGCTGCTGCAATTCTTTCTTTTAATTCCTTGATACCACGTTCTTGTCGAGAAATAATTTCTTCCAGCTCATTTACTCTTGCTTCACGTTCAGCCAACAAAGCTTGTTTTGCGTTTAATTCTTTTTCAATAGCAGTCAAAGCATCTTCCTTTCTTTGTAATTCAATACTCTTTGCCTCCAATTCAGCTTGAAAAACAGCAGCTTCTTTTGATCCCATTGCCTTATTGTTTTCAAAAGATTTTTCTAAATCAGCATATTGTTTTTTCAATTTCGAGAATTCTACATTTGATGTTCGGAATTTGAATCCAGCAGAAGTCGTATCTTTCTTTAATCCTTCTATATCCCGATTTAATAAATCTAATTTCTCTTGTAATGACTTCGCTTTGCCTTCAAAATCAGTGCTTAGATTCTTGTATTTTTCCAATTCTTCGGAACAGGTTTTTTCACGCGCCAATAAATCTTGATACTTTTTCGCCGGAACACATCCTATTAACGTTATTGCAGCAGTAAATCCGAGGATATAAATAGACTTTTTCATGATAAACAAATTATAGATCAAAATTCGACAACTATTGAATGCGTTTGAATAATAAGCCATGGAGTTTTAAACAGTGGATTTTGAATAACATTGTGTAACAATTCTTAAAAAAAACAGTCTAATTAGTAAATTAGTGAACACGTTAACAAAAACTCATGAAAAAAATAAAAATTAGCTTTGCACTTGGAATGCTCTTGATTAGTCCATTCAGCCATTCTCAAACAACTGAAAAAAATTCAGACAGCACAAAAATTAAATTGGGACCTGACACTGAGTTAATCATTGTAGATATTTCCAATAAAAAGAAAGAAGTAAAACAAAACGACGAAAAATCGGATTCTGACAAAAAGGAAAAAACTAAAAAATATGAAAATTCTTGGTCCGGAATTGATGTAGGTTTTAATATGTTATTAAATCCATCCAATCAACTTTCTTTTCCAAACACGCCATATTGGGAAAATGAAGTAGGAAGATCAAGCTCTATTCATATTAATTTATACAGCCATAAATTTCCGATTGTGAAACAATATGTCGGAATTGTAACTGGTTTTGGTTTCGGAATGAATTCCATCGGAATAAATAGAGATTATAGACTTCAAACTAATTCGGACAGCACTTATGCCATTTTAATTAATGATTCAACAAATAATGTTAGAGTAAATTCCTTAACCATGGGTATTATTGAAGTACCCTTATTGATTGAATTTGCAACTAAAAGCAAAAGAGAAAAGTCATTTTATCTATCCACAGGAGTTATTGGCGGAGTTCGTGTTGGCTCATCCTATTACATGCGCGGTAAAAAGAACAATGTAAAATATAGAGAAACTGTAAATGACGATTTTAATATAAGTCCATTCCAATTAGATGCAACGGTTAGATTAGGGTATGGGGATTTTGGAGCCTACGCCTCTTATGGGTTAACCAATTTATTCAAATCAAACAAAGCGCCTCAAATGAGTATTTTTCAATTTGGTGTTAACCTACATTTCTAATATTTTATCCTAGCACTTTCAAATCCTCGGTAACTCCGGGGATTTTTTTTTATTATTGGTAATTAATATCAAAATCAAGGAATTACATTTCCCATTTTCTAAGATATGTGCTTTCCCATGGAATAAGTAATAATTTTTTACCGTAAACATTATACAAATTCAACTTTGTTTTACTACTTTTAGCAACCTAAAAATGATTATGAAAAATTTAAAATTGAAATTAGTTGCCATACTTGTATTTATTGGCATGTTTGCTCGAGCAGACGAAGGAATGTGGTTCTTGATGTTCATCGAAAGATTGAACCAAAGAGACATGCAAAAAATGGGATTGCAATTAACTGCTGAAGAAATATATAGTATCAATAACCACAGTTTAAAAGATGCTATTGTTCAGTTCAACGGAGGATGCACGGCTGAAATCATTTCAAAAGAAGGACTTATTTTAACCAATCACCATTGCGGTTATGATGCCATTGCTGAGTTATCAACGCCTAAGCAAGATTATTTAACCGATGGTTTTTGGGCGAAAACAAAAGCAGATGAATTAAAACCTAAATCTCTATTTATTCGATTTTTTGTTCGAATGGACGATGTTTCCAAACGAATTTTAGGAAAAGTCAATGATTCAATGACTGAAGAGGAGCGTGAAAAAGCTATTAATGCGGAAATTGCGTTGATTCAAAAAGAAAACAATGACGGTGGAAAATATACAGTAAGTGTTCGCTCATTCTTCCAAGGAAATGAATTTTATTATTTTGTCTATCAAGATTTCAAAGATGTTCGTTTAGTTGGTACTCCACCAAAAAGCATAGGTAAATTTGGTGGTGACACAGACAATTGGGAATGGCCGCGTCATACTGGAGATTTCTCCATGTTTCGAGTTTATGGTGACGCCAATGGTAACCCTGCAGATTATTCAACAGCAAACATTCCGTTAAAACCAAAACGTCATCTTTCAGTTAATATGAATGGCGTGAAAGAAGGAGATTTTGCTATGATTTTAGGATATCCTGGGCGAACGAATCGTTGGTTACCTGCGGGAGGAATTGAACAAAATGTAAAGTTCGCCTATCCAGCTTGGGTTGAAGCATCGAAATTGAACATGGATGTAATGAAAAAATACATGGACAAAAATGATGATACTCGATTAGATTATGAATCTAAGTATGCTGGTATTGCTAATTATTGGAAAAATCGTCAAGGAATGATAGATGCATTAACCAAAGCAAAAACAGCTGAATTAAAAAGCAAAAACGAAGCGAAATTTAATGCTTGGGCAAATAAACCTGCTAATGTTGCGAAATACGGTAAAGTAGTTGAAACTTTAAACAATTATTATGCGAAAACAAATGAAAAAGCACAACATGATAATTATTTGATGCAGATATTAAGAGGGAGCAGTTTTGCTGCAATTTCAAGAACGTTAGGCGCTCAATTAGATGCGTATTCAAAAGCGAATGAAGAGGCTAAAGCAGGAATGAAAGCAGATTTATTAACTGGTATTGATGAATTCTACAATGAAATCTCCATGGATGTTGAAAAAGATCTATTGGCCAGTCAATTTAACTTATACACTAGAAAAGCGGGATATAAATTATGTCCTTCACTTGAGCAAATTGGTAGTAAATCGAATAACGATTTCGGGAAATTTATCAATGCTACATTTGAAATGAGTTTATTCGCATCAGCTGACAAATTAAAAGCTTTTATCGAATTCCCGAAAGAAGGAATGATTACTAATGATCCATTATTCCAATTATCTACAGA
>CAIUSK010000197.1 GCA_903901805.1 uncultured Flavobacteriales bacterium | reverse complement strand
TATTGACTGGATTTTTTGATGATTTATCCAAATCGAATACTAAAAATTACATTCAGGAAATATTTGATATCTGTCATTTAGATTTTTCTGGTGAAGAGTACCAAATAAATTTGAACAACCATTTAGATTTAAAATGGAAAGATAAAATTGCCCAATTAGCCCAGAATAAAAAAATTATTGGATTAAATACAGGATGTGGCCCTCGTTGGAATACCCGACTATGGAAAGATGAAAACTGGATTAAAACTGCAATTTTATTAAGAGAAGCTGGATATTTTCCTGTTTTCTTAGGAGGTGAAATTGAACATGAAAAAAATAGAAAACTTAGTGCTGAAGCAGATGCTTTTTACCCCGGACATTTTTCATTAGAAGAATTTATTGCCATTACAAATAATTGCAGCACCGTCGTAACTCAAGTAACAATGATGATGCATATTGCAACTGCATTAAAGAAAAAGTTAGTCTTAATGAATACCATATTCAATCCTAATGAATTCGAACTTTATGGTCGTGGAATCATTATTGGACCTGAAAAAAAATGTGATTGTTACTTTGGAAACACGTGTGTTCATGACGATCCTTGTATGCAAACTATACAAGCAAAGACAATTCTTCAAGCAGTACAATCATTAACCGTATAATATGAAAATTGTATTTCTTTCCACTTTTTATCCATTCAGGGGTGGAATTGCTCAATTTAATTCATTAATATACAGGGAATTTCAAAAAAAAAACGAGGTTGAAGCCATCACTTTTAAAAGACAATATCCAGATTTCTTATTTCCGGGCAAAACTCAGTTAGTAACAAAGGAAGATATTGCAGATCCAATCCCGTCCAAAAGATGGTTAGATTCGATAAATCCATTCAGTTATTTCAATACTGGATTAAAGATAAAAAAATTAAAACCAGATTTACTTATTACTAAATATTGGATGACCTTTTTTGCTCCAAGCTTAGGTTTTGTGCTTGGTATGCAATCTAATAAAACCAAACGAATAGCCATTTTAGATAACGTAATCCCCCATGAAAAACGCTTCTTCGACAATTTTTGCAATCGTTATTTTTTGAACAGAAATGACGGATTTATTGTAATGTCTGAAAAAGTGAAACAAGATTTATTGTACATAAAACCAGACGCTAAATTCCTCTTCATTAATCATCCTATTTATAATCAATTTGGTGAAAAAATAGCCAGAAAAGACGCCTTGGAAAAACTAGGGATTTCAGACAAAAATGAAATGAAAATCCTGCTTTATTTTGGAATTATTCGTGATTATAAAGGATTAGATCTTTTACTTAAATCATTAAGTATGTTAGATGATGGTTATTTTTTACTAATTGCCGGGGAAGTTTATGGTTCTTTTGATAAGTACACGAAAATCATACATGAAAATAATTTATCGCACAGAATAGCCTTATTCAATCATTATATAGATGATGAATCGGTGAAATATTACTTTTCTGCGGCGGATGTTTGCATGTTGACTTATAAATCTGCCACACAAAGCGGGATAACAAATATTTCTTACCATTTTGAATTACCAATAATTGCAACAAATGTTGGAGGATTAGCAGAAACTATTTATCACGAAAAGACAGGATTAATTGTTGATGAAGTGAGTGAAAAAGAAATCACAAAATCAATTAATCATTATTTCACATCTTGTAATCAACAAGATTTTTCTAGCGAGATCCGTAAATTCAACACCGAGAACAGTTGGGAAAACTTCGCTCGTAAAATGATGGAATTTGCCAGTTCTATCTAGTAAAACCCTCGCTGCAGTAAAAACAAACTAATTAGATTCACAATAAAAAATCTTTTTTATTGATTTTCACGATGCAATACCCTATATTTGCAGGCTTAATTTGAAACTAATATCATTTCGTCATGCGCAATAAAGGATTCTTTTGGTTTATAACTATCTTATTAACTGCTGTTTGTATTTATCAACTTTCTTTCACATGGGTTGCAAGTAACGAGGAATCACGTGCAGAAAAACAAGCACAGCAAAAAGTAATCGAACTCAAGGCACAAGCCAAAAAAACAGGAAACAAAGCTCTTTTACCCAATAATACTGAGGTAGACTTCTCTACGCCTGAAGCTGAAGAGATTGCAAAAGCAGCATTTATCAATCAAATATTGAAAGATAAATCAGAGAAATCTGTTTATCCTGTTTTAGGTTCAACTTTTGAAGAAGTGAAAAAGAGAAGTTTGGCATTTGGATTAGACCTTGTTGGTGGAATGAGCGTTACATTGGAAATCTCAATACCCGATTTACTTAAAAATTATGCAAGAAATCCAAGAGATATTAAATTCAAGAAAGTTTATGAGGCCGCTGCCAATAGATATAAAAATGGAGGTGACTTTATCGAAATTTTTATTGATGAAAACAAAAAGCAAAACAAGGACTTGGTTGTTAAACTATTTAATTTGACAGATATTGACGGATTAAACGGTAAATCCTCCGATTCAGACGTAGAAAGTTATTTTAGAAAAATTGCTTCTTCTTCTATGGATGGTGTGGAGCAAATCATGAACAAACGGATTAATCAATTCGGTGTTGCTCAACCAAATATCCAAAAAGACCCATCTAAAAATAGATTATATATTGAGTTACCGGGTGTGCAGGATGAAACAACCGTTGCTGCGAAGTTACAATCAACTGCAAACCTTCAATTTTACGAAACATATGTTTTTAATGATATTAGCTCTCAGTGGAGTCAAGCAGTAACTATTTCAAAGCAAGTATATGATCCAGCTAGTTTGGATGATGAGCTTGTTGAAGAGGACACTTTAGTAGGTTCAGACAATGCAGCAGTTGCGTCAAAAGATCCTAAAGATACTGTTAAAAAATCATCAGAAAAAGAGGACAAACCAACTGCATTAACGAATCAAAAAGGCCTAGGCGATTTAATCAAAGGAAATGCAAATGACTTTGCTGTTGGATCCGCTAAAGTTGCCGACAAAAGTAAAGCTGAAGAATTGTTAAGAAGATCAGATGTTCTAGCTCTATTTCCAGATGATTTAAAATTCATGTGGTCTGCAGAGCCAGAAAAAATGGACGATAAAACCAAAGAAATGGGGTATCGTTTGTATGCTTGTAAAGTGCCTGAAAGTGGAAAAGCGGATGTAGGAGGAAAAGATATCCTTAAAGCTAGTACAGGTTATGATTCTCAAAATGGAGATATTACAGTTGACCTACAGATGACAAGCGAAGGTGCTGACAAATGGGCAAAAATGACTGCGGAAAATGTAAATAAATTCATTGCAATAACAATGGATGAAGTAGTTTATAGCGCACCTCGAGTTAACCAAGCAATTAATGGTGGAAACACACAAATTTCTGGAAACTTCACAGTAGAGGAAGCGAAAGATTTAGCTGGATTACTAAACGGAGGAGCTTTACCAGCACCTTGTGTTATCAAAGAACAAACAAAAGTAGGTCCTACAATTGGTGCGGAAAATACCAGAGCAGGTTTAATTTCCTTTGCTATCGCTTTATTTGTTGTATTCCTTTACATGTATTTCTACTACGGGAAATCTGGTCTTGTCGCAAATATCGCCTTGATAGCAAATATCTTTTTCATTTTTGGTTGTTTGGCTAGTTTTGGTGCTGTATTAACTCTTGCAGGGATTGCTGGTATCGTTTTAACTATAGGTATGGCCGTGGATGCTAACGTTTTAGTTTTTGAACGAATTAGAGAGGAATTGGCCAATGGAAAAGATCAAGCCTCAGCAATTGATTTTGGTTTCAAAAAAGCTCTTTCATCAATCATTGATGCCAACGTAACCACTTTGTTAACTGCGATTGTATTAAAGATTTTTGGTTCTGGACCAATTGAATCTTTCGCAACAACATTAATCATTGGTATTTTTACATCTGTTTTTGCAGCCCTAGTAATTTCACGATTAATATTCATTTGGATGATGAGTAAGAATATTTCTATTGAATTTGATACTAAACTTACTAAAAATGCTTTCCGTAATCTGAACATCAACTTCATCGGAAAAAGAAAATTATACTACATTATTTCTACGGTTCTTGTAGTTGGTTCCCTTGTTCTAGTTGCAACAAAAGGATTAAAACCTTCTGTAGAATTCTCTGGTGGTAGAACGTATGGAATCAAATTTGACAAATCAGTTGCTAATGATATCGAGTTCGTTAAGGCTAACTTAACTTCT
>CAIUSK010000196.1 GCA_903901805.1 uncultured Flavobacteriales bacterium | reverse complement strand
TTATCAAAAAAATTATATGTATTCAAATCCATTTTCGAAAACTTGACCACTACACTATCACCCAAGCGATAAAATCGTTTATAATCAACTAAATGGGTGCTATCCTTTCGCCTCATTGGATTTTCTGCTTCAAAATCAAATGTTAAGCCATTAAAAAATTTATCATTAAAATAAGCATTCCTTACTCTTTTAAAAATTAAATCTTTCGGTTCATTATTCGATGTAATATTAATTCGCTTTACTTCCCATTTATAGGCATCGACTTGGCTTGCTGGATCCGCTAACCTCCCCCACGATTTACCATAATTAGGATTAACATTGTCCGGTAACCAATAAAGAGATTCTAGCGGGGTTACTGGAGGTAAAAATGTCGTAGCTTGATATGTTTTACCTGTTTCAACGATAGTCAACGTGTAACTTTTATTAACCACTCCACGCATCGATTCATTGGTGGTTGAATAAACAAAAAATGGCAACAATACAACATCTTCCGGTTCTAAGTCCAACATTTCAGCCATTTGATATTGTGATTCGAGTGGTAATTCAGAAATAGCAAACAACTCCAACTGAATAGTATCAATTTCGTTTGAAACAGTAACAAATGCATCTTGCACAAAGGACTGTAAGTAACTTCCTAAATCGGTAGGTTGATAAATGTTCGCAGATTTTGAAAGCAATACAATGGGAAAAGATCCTGTTTCAATTTTACCATCAACTACCAATTGCTCTTTGTAGCCAGGGATTTCAATTTTCACCTCCTTCGAGCAGGAAACTAAGAAAACGGTAATTAATAAAAAAATAATGATTGCTCTCAACTTTCGATTTTATTCGTACGAAATTACGAAAATATCTTCATCATTTTTTTTAAAAAATTTTTCTTCTCTTGCAAATGTTTCAATACCTGATGGTGTTTTTAATTTGGCTAAAGAAGTTTTTGCAATCACCAATTTTTCCTTTGTCTCCATTTTCTGATTCGTGAGTTCAGTTAACTTTTGGTTTTGTTTAATTAGATGAAAGATATCCCAATCGTCTAGAAACAAGGCATAAACACTAAAAACAACTATTGTAACCAAGAATTTATTCTTGATAAATTTTAAAATTGTTGCCTTCCCATTCATATTTCAGATTTTTAAATGGTAAATTTAATCTACTTTTCATTTGAATGAACGCTGCAATCACAAACTTTTTAAAACCGATTTGTTAAACCTTTTCTCCAAAAGGTATCGTTCAATAAAATTGTTTCTTTACTTTTAACGCAAAATATCTGTTTCAAGATCATCACTGCATGGGTTTCATTCAAAAAGACGCTTTACTTGCCACTATTATTACCTACATCGGCATTGTATTGGGTTACTTAAACCGTGGTGTACTTTTTCTAATCCTATTCACTAGTCAACAAATTGGATTAATCAGCCTAATAACAACGATTGGTTTATTATTCGCTCAATTGACAAACTTGGGTAGTATTTATATAACCTGGAGATTTTTTCCTTTTTTCCGAAATGCAGAAAGAAAACATTACGGATTTCTCTTGATGAATTGCTTAATTATTTTGGTTGGAATTTCCATTTTCTCAAGCATATATGTGATTTTCAAGCCCGAAATAGCCCAGTTCTACAGTAAAAAATCAGTAGAATTTCTGGATTATTATTTCTGGATTATTCCGGTTGGAATAGCAAATGTGTTTTTTATGATTTTCGATTATTACTTGCGTGGACTTCACAAAAATATTGTTTCTGTATTTCTCCAGGAAATTGTCCTTCGCTGTGTTACACTTACATTGCTCTGTTTATTTGCGTTTAAATTGATATCATTTGATCAATTCTTGGTATATAATCTTTTGGGCTATTTTGTACCAACGCTGATTTTATTAATCTACCTTATTCGAATTGGGGAATTCAATCTCTCTTTTAGGTCTATTACTATCCCCAAAAGGTTTCGGAAAATACTGTTAAATTTTAGCTTATTCAGTTATATAAATACGTTAACGACTTTAATGGTTATTTCATTAGACACTATAATGATTGCATCCTATTTGGGATTAACTGCCACAGGTGTTTATACCAACATTATTTATTTAACCTCTGCAATTCAAGTGCCTTACCGTTCTGTCGTTAGAGTCAGTTCCCCTTTAATTGCCAAGTATTGGAAAGAGAGAAATATTTCAGAAATACAAAAACTATATCAAAAAGTGAGCTCGTTGGGAATCCTTATTGGTACTTTTTCATTTTCCATAATCTGGATAAACCGTACTGAATTATTTTCGTTTTTACCACCAGAATACCAAGCCGGAATTTTAGTTTTTTTATTCCTAATGATTGGTAGAATGGTTGATATGGTTGGTGGATTAAACGGGACAATATTTTCCACTTCACGCAAATATAGATACGATTTATTGTTTTCAATTTTACTCTCTTTTACTGTGTTTGGATTGAATTACTTGCTAATTCCAACTTATGGTATCGTTGGTGCAGCGGTTTCCACTGGATTTGCATACGTAATCTATAATATCGGAAGAATCTGGTATATTTACTATTCATTTCAAATTCATCCGTTCACTAAACAGTTGTGGTATCTTTTGATTCTTTTTACGGGACTTATCTTAATTAATGAATTGGTTTTTATGCAGTTGGATTGGCCAAACAAGCTAATTTCGATAAGTGTAAAAACTATTTTTTTTATGCTGGGTTTTATTCTACCTGTTTTTATTTTCCGTCTAGAACCAGAATCTATTGCCTATGCCCAAAAGTGGAAACGGCGATTACTTAAAAAGAGGAGTTCTGTTAAATAATTTTTAGACTCAATTCAATTAATTATTCAATTAATTCTTTTACTTTTACATCTCAAAATATAGAAAAATGAACTTACACGAGTATCAAGGAAAACAAATTTTAAAATCGTACGGAGTTGCCGTTCAAGAAGGAATAGTTGTAGACAGCGTGGAGAGCGCACGTGCAGCTGCATTGAAACTAACGGAAGAAACCGGAACTTCTTGGTATGTCGTTAAGGCACAAATTCACGCTGGTGGTCGTGGAAAAGGAAAAGTAACTGAAACTGGATCAAATGGAGTTGTTTTAGCAAAAGGCATCGATCAAATTGAGGAAAAAGTACAAGGTATTTTAGGTGGTCATTTGGTTACATTGCAAACAAGCGCAACAGGTAAACGAGTAAATAAAGTTCTGATTGCTCAAGATGTTTATTATCCTGGAGAATCTGAAACAAGTGAGTTTTATATGTCTGTTTTATTAGACAGAGAACAAGGATGTAATGTAATTATTTATTCTACCGAAGGCGGAATGGATATTGAGCATGTTGCTGAACATACACCTCATTTAATTTTTAAAGAATATGTTGATCCTCGAGTGGGACTTCAAGGTTTTCAAACTCGAAAAATAGCATTTAACCTTGGTTTATCTGGAGAAGCTTTTAAACAAATGACAAAATTTGTTGCTGCGCTTTATAAGGCATATGATGGCATAGATGCTGCAATGTTTGAAATCAATCCCGTTCTTAAAACTTCAGATAACAAAATCATTGCGGTTGATGCAAAAGTTACATTAGACGGAAATGGCCTAATGCGTCATCCAGATTATTTAGCAATGCGTGACGTACATGAAGAAGATCCTACTGAAGTGGAAGCGGATGAAGCAGGGTTGAACTTTGTGAAACTAGACGGAAACGTAGGATGTATGGTTAATGGCGCAGGACTAGCAATGGCTACAATGGATATAATTAAATTATCTGGTGGTAACCCTGCAAACTTTTTAGACGTGGGAGGAACAGCCAACGCAGAACGAGTAGAAAAAGCTTTCAAAATTATTTTAAAAGATCCAAACGTTAAGGCAATTTTAATCAATATTTTTGGTGGAATCGTTCGTTGTGACCGTGTTGCTCAAGGAGTTGTTGATGCATACAAAAACATGGGTTCTATTCCTGTTCCAATTATTGTTCGACTACAAGGAACTAATGCAGTTGAAGCAAAAAAATTGATCGACGATTCTGGTCTAAATGTTCATTCAGCTGTTTTGTTGCAAGAAGCAGCAGACAAAGTAAAGGAAGTATTAGCATAGGAATTAAATAGCTATTCAATAAGCCGGTTTGTGCCGGCTTTTTTATTTTAAAATTATTGTATGCTGAAAATTGATATGCACACCCACATTATTCCAAAGCATCTCCCTAAATGGGCGGATAAGTTTGGTTATGGCGATTTCATTCACTTGGAACATATCGATGAGGGTGTTGCAGATATGATTCAAGGAGGTAAATTCTTTCGGAGAATCAAAGAAAATTGTTGGAATGAAGAACTTCGTATATCAGATTACGAACAATTTCAAACCCAAGTGCAGGTTGTTTGTACAATTCCTGTATTATTTTCTTATTGGGCAAAGCCAGCTGATTGTGAAGAACTGTCAAAATTTTTAAATGATCATATTGCTGATCTTGTTGCAAGATTCCCTAAAAACTACATTGGCCTAGGGACCATACCCATGCAAGATACTGAATTAGCCATTCGAGAGTTAAAACGCTGTAAAGAAATTGGGCTAGTTGGAATTCAAATCGGATCGAATATCAATACGGAAAATCTCAGCGAAGAAAAGTTCTTCCCGATTTTTGAGGCATGTCAGGAGTTAGACTTAGCCCTAATGATTCACCCATGGCAAATGATGGGATTCGATCAACTTCAGAAATATTGGCTACCGTGGCTAGTTGGCATGCCCGCAGAAACATCTCGTGCCGCTTGTTCTCTTATTTTTGGAGGAGTGATGGAACGATTACCAAATCTCAGAATTTGTTTTTCTCACGCAGGAGGATCATTCCTTCCAACGATTGGAAGAATTGAACATGGTTTTAATTGCAGACCAGATTTAGTTGCCATCGACAATCCAGTTAATCCGCGAGAATACATCGGTAAATTTTGGGTAGACTCCATTACTCATGACATTGATGCGTTGAAATATATTTTAAACATGCAAGGAAGCAAAAAAGTATGTTTGGGATCAGACTATCCTTTTCCCCTTGGTGATTTGGAAATTGGTAAATTCATCGAAGAAAGCGACCTTTCCAAAAATGATATTGAGAATATATTTTGTCATTCAACCTTGGAATGGCTCAATATTCCAATAAGTAAATTCTTGTAACATACCTTCTTACAAAATATATGTATTACACTAGTTGAAATATCCTAGTATTATTGTAACATATAAAAATGTTTCAAAAAAAAACGCCGACCAATGGCCGGCGTTTTAAACCAAATAATCAACCTAACCTAAATAAGACTTTAAAATTCTATTTTTTGAAGAATGTTTTAATCTTCGAATTGCTTTTTCTTTAATTTGTCGCACGCGCTCCCTTGTAAGATCAAATCGCACACCAATTTCATCCAAAGACATTGCCGCTCTACCCTCTAAGCCATAAAACAAACGTATTACATCGCTTTCTCTTTGTGTTAATGCAGTCAGAGATCGTTCAATATCTTTTCGTAAAGACTCCACTACCAAGTTGCTTTCTGGGCCAGGCAACGAGTCATTCGATAGAACATCATACATACTTGATGAAGATTCATCTCCTTCAACCAATGGAGCATCCATGGAAACATGACGACCATTGTGTGATAATGACTGTTTTATCTCTTCTGTTGTACATCCAATAAATTCTGCTAATTCCTCAGCCGAAGGAGGTCGTTCAAACTTTTGCTCCAACTCAGAATATGCTTTATTGATTTTGTTGATTGAACCAATTTTATTCAAAGGAAGACGTACAATTCTTGCTTGTTCTGCCAATGCTTGTAGAATAGATTGACGAATCCACCATACAGCATAAGAAATAAACTTAAATCCACGTGTCTCGTCAAAGCGCTCTGCAGCTTTAATTAAACCAACATTTCCCTCATTAATTAAATCCGGTAAAGCTAAACCTTGATTTTGATACTGTTTTGAAACAGAAACCACAAATCGTAAATTCGCTTTTGTCAAACGCTCCAATGCAGCTTTGTCACCAGTCCGAATTCTTCGAGCTAATTCTACTTCTTCTTCAGGAGAAATTAAATCTACTCGACCTATTTCCTGTAAGTATTTATCTAAAGAGGCTGTCTCTCTATTGGTTACTTGTTTTGCAATTTTAAGCTGACGCATGACTGAAATATAATTGATGTTCTAAGGCTATAACGTAGATTAAAAAAAAAGGTTGGTTTTTTTAGGCTTTTTTTTCAAATTAACTATTCCATCGAAGATTTGCAGGACTTAGCCGAATCTAACCGGGCGACTACCTATGGTTTAGTTAAAAAATATATCAACCCAAAACAAATGGAAAGTGATAGCAAAATATTTAGTGTGCCCAATAAAACTTGACCGGAATGAAATAAGTGCATGGTTTCTAGCGAAAAAGTACTAAATGTGCTAAAACCTCCACAGAAACCGACCAATATCAGCGGTTGCAACCATTGTAAATCGGGTTTTCTAACTAAATAAGCAGAAACAAATACTAAAATCAACGTTGCAAATACATTAGAAAACATCGTTGCAATAGGAAAAGTAGTTATTGTTCTCGCAAAAAGAAGTGATAACCCGTAACGCGATATACTTCCTAGTCCTCCTCCAATAAAAATCAACAATGCATTCATCATTTTAAATCTAATTTCTTGACTAAAGGAGTAAAAATGGTTTGATGTATTGCGATCGCAATTCCGGCACCTACTATCCAACCAACGAATACATCTGATGCATAATGTACGCCTAAATATACTCTACTAATTCCAACTAAAATAACACAAAACCAAAGTATCCACTGAAACTTGATGCGAGACACAGTTAAGATAAAAAATGTAACTATTGCAGAAAAATTTGCCGCATGCGAGGAAATAAAACCATACATTCCACCTCGATAATACTCCCCTGAAGCTTGCTGGTAATAATGCAGTTTATTTTGTAGACTGAGATTATGAGAAGGCCTGTAACGCAAGAAAACCTCTTTAAAAGCATGAACAGAAATAAAATCTGCTATTGATACGGTTACAATTATTAGCCCAAGAAATAATGCTACAACCTTAATTCCTCGGCGTTTATAAACAAACCAAAGTAGAAAAAGATAAAGTGGAATCCAGGTGATACGCGCAGAAACGATCCACATGAATTCATCTAAAAAGGGCGTATGAAAACTATTTAGTAATACAACAAGGTATTCATCTATTTGCTCCAACCAATCAATCATAATTAAGATGCTTCCAAATCAAATCTTTCAGCTCGGTAAGTCCTTGCTGCGCTAGAGAAGAAATAAAAATACTAGGAATCTTTGGTAAGTCTTTTTTTATGGCTGCTTTCAACTCATCATCCAACATATCCGATTTTGAAATTGCTAACAAACGATCCTTGTGCAGTAGCTCTGGATTGTACAACTTGATTTCTTTCAATAGAATATTGTATTCCTTTTTAATGTCATTGCTATCTGCAGGAATCATAAACAAAAGCAATGAATTGCGTTCAATATGTCGTAAAAAACGTAATCCCAACCCTTTTCCTGCATGCGCTCCTTCAATAATCCCAGGAATATCTGCCATTACAAAAGAACGAATATCTCGGTAATTTACCATACCTAAATTCGGACGTATTGTAGTAAATGGATAGTCTGCAATTTCTGGTTTAGCAGCAGAAATAACAGAAAGCAAGGTGCTTTTTCCAGCATTCGGAAACCCAACCAACCCAACATCTGCAAGAATTTTTAACTCTAAGATTTTCCATCCTTGCTGCCCTTCTTCTCCTGGCTGAGCATATCTTGGGGTTTGATTCGTGGGTGATTTAAAATGGTTATTACCCAATCCTCCCCTACCACCTGGCTGAATAATTTGTTGCTCGCCATTCTCCGTAATCTCAAACAAAATTTCGCCTGTTTCTGCGTCTTTCGCAACAGTTCCAAGTGGAACATCGATAATTTCATCTGCACCTTGAGAACCTGTTTTCAAATTTCCTGCTCCATGAGCCCCGTGACTTGCCTTGATGTGTTTTTTGTACTTCAGATGCAACAAGGTCCATAACTGCACATTTCCGCGAACAATCACATGCCCTCCTCTACCGCCATCACCACCATCAGGACCTCCTTTTGGTATGTATTTTTCGCGGCGAAAATGGGTAGAACCTCCTCCTCCATTTCCAGAAAAGCAATGAATTTTTACGTAATCAACAAAGTTATCGGATGCCATTTAATATTATGTATTTCTAGATTCAACAGCTTCAAAAAGTCTATCTGTTATATTATCTATTGTTCCTATTCCGTCAATGAAAATTAATTTATTTTGAGCTTGATAGAAACTTTTAACGGGTGCCGTTTCTCGATTGTAAACAGCTATTCTATTCTCTATAATTGCAGGATCTGCGTCATCTGGACGACCGCTAACTTCGGCACGTTTCAACAACCGATTTTTCAATTCATTTTCCTCAACCTCTAAGGCAAGCATAAGTGTAATTTGCGTTCCAATAGAAGCTAAAAAATCATCCAATGCAGTTGCTTGAGCATTTGTACGTGGAAAACCATCAAAAATATATCCTTTGGATGAATTAGATTTAAGAACTTCAGCGCGTAGCATATCAATTGTTACTGAGTCTGGAACTAGGTGACCTTGATCCATATAACTCTTAGCTAATTGACCCAATTCTGTTTCACCTTTTATGTTCGCGCGAAAAATATCTCCCGTTGAAAGGTGAGTTAAACCATATTTCTCAATTAATCGCTCAGATTGAGTTCCTTTACCTGCTCCCGGAGGACCAAACAATACAATGTTCAACATAATTTTATTCTTTAAGTTGATATAAATCTTTTAGGTTTCTTCCTCGTTCATCGTAATCCAAACCATAACCTAAAACAAATTTATTTGGAATTACAAAACCTTGATACTTTGGTGACTCAGTTCCTTTAAATGCTTCAGGCTTAAATAAAAGTGTACATATTTCAACAGAAGCTGGATTAAGCTCGAAAAGGTTTAGTTTTAAAGCTTCTATAGTAAGGCCGGTATCAACGATATCTTCTACAATAATCACATGTCGATTTGAAACATTAATCAAAATATCCATTTGTTTGGTCACCTTCCCAACGGATGTAGTTCCAACATAAGAACTTAATTTTGTAAATGTAATATCGCATGAATCCGTGTAATGTTTCAATAAATCAGCAGCAAACATAAACGCACCATTTAACACCACTAAAAAAATCGGGTTTTTATCCGCATAATCGACCATCAATTTATCTGCAATCGACTGCACCTCATCTTGAATGTACTCCGATGGAATAAAAAGCTTAAATAGTTTATCGTGTATTTGAATGTTCTGATCCATTTATGATTGCAAAGATAACTCTTTCTTATGTAATCACAATTATCTGTATGAACCGATTTTCATTGAATTGTATGAAGTATATTTGTAAAAAATAACTTATGCTCGTTTGGATATTATTTATTGTACTCATTTTTGGCCTATTGGCACTTGATTTAGGCGTTTTCCATAATAGTAATAAACCGGTTTCCATTAAAGAATCGTTGGCTTGGACGTGTGTTTGGATTACAGTGGCGCTACTTTTTGGTGGAGTAATCTATTGGATTTACGACACAAACTTTCAAAACATGAATCCCACTCATGCCTTACCTGGCAAAACAGTATTGGATTATTATACAGGCTACGTGATTGAAGAATCTTTGAGTTTAGATAATATATTTGTTATAGCTATGATTTTTCAATTCTTTAAAATTGAAGCAAAATTTCAACATCGTATTCTGTTTTGGGGAATTTTAGGTGCTATTTTCTTTCGAATGATAATGATTGTACTTGGAGCTGCTTTTATTGAAAGCTTTGCCGCTGCCACGTATATTTTTGGTGGAATTCTATTCTATTCAGCTTTGCGAATGCTGAAACAAAGTGATGATGACAACGAAGATTTCACTAAATCTTTTGGTATTAGAATGCTTTCTAAAGTTTATCCTATCGACTGGAAGTCCAAAAGCGATGGATATTTTATTAAAAAGGATGGAAAAACAGTAGCAACGGCGCTGTTTGCAACATTGGTTGTTGTGGAGTTCTCTGATATCCTATTTGCCATAGATTCCATTCCTGCAATTTTTAGTATTACAACAGATCCCTTCATTGTCTTTAGTTCTAATATTTTCGCCATTATGGGACTCAGAAATCTTTACTTCTTTCTATCAAATATGTTGGATCGCTTTCATTTCATGAAGTATTCGTTGGTAGTTGTGCTGATGTTCGTTGCAATTAAAATGTTGATTGTTGATTTCTATCACATTGATGCAATGGTTTCTTTAATTGTGATTTTAGCAGCTTTGCTTGGTGGAATATTAATTTCACTTGTCCAACCTAAAAATAAAACTACAAATTGATCAAGAATGACAATCGAAGATTATCTTGCAACTATTCCCGAAGATCGGTTAGAATTATTCAATAAAATCCGAAGGGCAATCAAGAAAACTATTCCTGCAGGATTCGAGGAATGTATTAGTTACGGAATGATTGGATATGTAGTACCTCATTCTATTTATCCTAACGGATATCACTGCGATCCAAAACTACCTTTACCCTTTATCTCATTAGCCTCCCAGAAAAATTCGATCAATTTATACCACATGGGTATTTACATGAATCCAGAATTATTAAATTGGTTTGTTGATTCATATGCCCAACAAGTAACAAGGAAATTGGACATGGGGAAAAGTTGTATTCGTTTCAAGCCTCAACATGAAATACCCTTAGACTTAATTGGTGAATTGTGCAGTAAATTAACCGTTGATAATTGGATTTCTATTTATGAAAAACAACTAAAAGGATAGATTAAACATCAACAACAATTCCATGTTTATCTATGAGTTTTCTCAGATTAATTAAGGCATAGCGCATGCGTCCTAAAGCTGTATTAATACTAATGTTTTCTGTTTCAGCTATTTCCTTAAAAGACATATCATGAAAAATGCGCATGTTTACAATTTCTCGTTGTGTCTTCGGTAGATAATCTACCAAAACAACCATTTGATCCAACAGTTCTTTACTTGTTATTTGATCTTCAATATTCTTTGTTCCACATGAAATATTTGTCAAAATCGAGTACTCTGATGAATTAGACGAAGCCTCAGAAATCATTCGAACCCTCGATTTTTTTCGGAAATGATCTATGATTAAATTGTGGGCGATACGCATTACCCAGGGCAAAAACTTACCTTCTTCATTGTAGGAACCCAACTTGATCGTATTGACTACTTTTATCAATGTATCCTGAAAAATATCATTCGAAAGATCTACATCTTTCACTTTCATCCGAATAAATCGAAAAATTTTGTCTTTGTGACGAAACAACAACGTTTTAAATGCTGCTTCACTTCCATCTTTATATAATTGTACGAGATATCGATCGTCGAGACTTGATATAGCTTCCATAATTAACCCTTATAAATTGTTTTTCAGAGTAAATGTTGGGTCTATAGGCGATCGTGTATTAAAATTTTCTCGAAGATATAACATTCATTTGAATTCACCAATAAAAATGAAAATTTCGCATATTATAATTAATATTCCACAACCATAAGCGATAATTGAACTATCTACCTGGCGTATTTTTTATGGATCGAAGCAATGCGTTCGGCAATAATTTGTCGCAACGAATCGGGTTTTAACACCTCAATTTCACCACCAAAACTCAAAATACTTCGAATAATCTCTTCTGAAATAAATACAGTTAGTTGATACAGTGTAAAGTCGGGTTGTTGATCGATTTTTTCTTGCGAAGAATGAAATGGTTGAGATTCTATATACTTCGCCGCAATAGGATCTGCTTTAATTTCAATACATTCCGGATTGCCTTGGTATGCTGTAATACCCGTTGAATATTCAAAATAAGTATTGGGATTGAAGGATAATGGGATTTCACTTTTTTCTACTTGAGTTATTAAACCTTCCATCCGATCCAGCGCATAGGTTGTGATGTCATTTTTTGCGGCATCAAAAGAGATTAAATACCACCGATTACGAAATTCTTTCAACAATAACGGAGATACTTCACGCCATTTGGATTCGGAAGATTTAAAACTTTTGTAATCAAAGGCCACCTTGGTTTTTTGTAAGATGGATTCATAAAGTAACGGAAGAAGCTCATTTCCACCATTGGAGTATGCTGTTTCGAATTGAACAATTTGATTAGACTCATCAACGGGCTGCTTGGATTCAATCGTAACCCTATCAACAATTTTATCAATGGCTTGTCCAAATTGCTTGAACATTCCAACATCTCGGAATTGTTGAAGCGTATTTACTGCAAATTTGATCGATTCTAAATCCTCTTGCGTTAGCGGAATATCATTGATGGAATAATTTTCATCTTCGTAAAAATAACCACCCTCACGTTTGTTGTATTTTAGTGGCGCATCGTGCTCCATGCGCATTGCGAACAAGTCTTTCTCGATGGTTGAATCACAGATGTGTTCACCATAATTCGAACCAAATAAATTTTCCTCACACGCCTCCCTTAGGTCATTTTTGGAAGGAAATGGCTTGTATTTATTACGAATACAACGATCAATTATCCGATACCTAATAAGGGCATTCTTAATGTGAGGCATTTCAAGAAATCACTTTTGATTGATAGCCAAAAAGTTCAAAAAACTTAATTGCTTTAGCCACCTCATACGGCACATCCTCTTCCCAAGATGCAGCACCAGATTTAATTTTACTCAATACATCATCAGACCAAATACTTAAAAATTTGGGGTCATAAGAATCAATTGCCACCATTTTATCGTTGTGCAGCATAAAATCCAATAACCCACGCAAATTATCGGGTATCCTGAAATTTGTTAAATCATATAAAGAACCATCCTCTACATTGATTGCAGGGTAAACATAGAGCTTAACGTTGTGTCCAAATCCTCTGCCAAATGCTTCCAATAAACCACCAGGTAAATTATCATAATACCGCTCATCAAAAATGGTATTTAAGTTGTAAACACCTAGTATTACTCCTAATAAGTTTTCTTTTGCGATTGTTGCCAAATATTCAACCATTTTATAATGCTTTAAATAATTAGAAATCATCACAGTATAACCCAAAGAACCTAATAATTCAGCTCGGTCAACAAAATCCTTATCCGATATTTTTCCATCGGCAGTTAGATCCTTAAGAGTTAATTCAAAAACCACCTCAACTTTATTTTTATCCACTTGTTTTTCTTTCAGAAATTGCTTCCTTCCATTTTCAATCATATCAATATGGACATTTGTAACTGGTCTGAAACGCCCGCGCATCAATAAAATATTCTTTTTATATAACGCTGTTGCAGGTTGAAGCACATTTTTTGATAGATCAAACATAGTTGCATCAGTTATTCCGCGTTTCACCAAATTAAGAGCAATAATCCGATTATCAATATTTTCAAAATCAGGACCTGAAACACGCAACATATCAATTTCCATGCGGTCACGGGGCAATCGGTGCGTTAAATCAGTTAAAAAATCATCTAAATTATCGTGGTGAAAATAACAAGCATGAATGATATTCACTCCTAAAATACCCAAAGCCTCTTGTTGTGCTTTATTGCTAGTATCATGCATTTTAACATGAAGAATAATATCATTTGGCTGACCATCCATCTTCAATTGAAAACGCATTCCAACCCACCCTTGACCTTGATTTGTTTTGTGGTAATTGAGTGATTCTACAGTATTGCAAAATGCAAAAAAACGGGACTCTTGAGATTTATTGGGTAAACGAACTTTCAAATTATTGAATTCTGTTTCTATCATGGTTACCAATCGTTCTTCGCAAACATAACGTGAAGCTTCTCCATAAAAGGAATCAGAAACTTTCATGTCATAGGCAGATTGAGTATAGGCGATGGTTCCAGAACTTCCACCCGCCTTAAAAAAATTTGCTGCTACCTCTTGTCCAGCACCAATTTCAGCAAAACAGCCGTAAATATCACTTTTTAAATTAATTTTTAGCGCCTTATCTTCAGTAGTTAATCGAATATCCTGAATCATATTAATGTGGATCTTTAAATTTAGAGTTATTGATAAAGTTATTATCGGTGAGCGTCAGCAAAAACTTCTTCAACAAATACTTTTCTTGCGCATCAAGCTGAACACCCCCTTGACTTCCAAACTCAATCAACGGATCAATTGTTGGACTCATGTGTATACCACTGGAATAATGTTCAATTACCTCATCTAAATTGGCAAATCTTCCATCGTGCATGTAAGGGGCGGTCAAAGCAATATTTCTCAATGTTGGAACTTTGAATTTATAATTATCTTCTGGATTATTGGTTACATGCGCCCTTCCTAAATCATTGAATAAATTGGGCAATAATCCATTATTACTAAACTTCTTAACCCGCATTAAAGGACCGTTATGACAATGAAAACAATCTGCCCCATCCAAGCTTTTAAAAATATCATAACCTGCCCATTCTTGCACATCTATTGACTGAAAGATAGTTTGTTCATTGGTAGATAACGCCATTCCATTTTCATATTTATACATTACATCAAATTTGGATTGACCAGAAATTAATGTTCGGATAAACTGCGCTATTGACTTTGCTGCTTTAATAGAATCAATTCCCTCCTCGCCAAATGCCCTGAAAAATTTATTTCTGTAAGACACATCTTGATTCAATTTAGCAATTGCATTTTTCCAAGATTGGTGCATCTCTATCGGATTCACGACCGGCTCTAAAATTTGACTTTCTAGCGTTGTTTTACTACCATCCCAAAAAAAGAAATCTTCCCAACCCAAATTAATCAAAGCCATCGAATGCCTTTCCCCTTGAATACCATCGATTCCTGTTGAGTATTGATTCGGATCAGAAAATGAGTTTTGAAGCATATGACAAGAGGCACAACTCATTGTATTATCACCACTTAATTTCTTTTCATAAAACAAATAACGACCCAATTCAACTCCCTCAGCTGTCATTGGGTTATCAGCCGGAATAATCATATCCGGAAAATGGGAAGGAATATCAAGAATGTAAGGAGTTGTTTTATAGCCCACTTTATCCTTGCGACAAGCCAAGAAAACACCCAATAAAATAAAAATATATAAAATGTATTTCATTAATAAGGCATAAATGATTGCTGAAAATTGGATGTTACTTTTTCTGTCAATGCTTGTTGTCCTGAAGCCGTATGTGTTAAAAATTCAGTTTTTAAATCAATTGGACTTATTGGGTTATGTAAGAACTTCCAAAGATCTAATTTGAGCGCAAGTAAACGTTCTGTTGCCGATACATATTGCCAATTGAGATTTGTGAAATAAATATCCCTACGGTATAAATCAGTGCCGATATGAAAACTAAAACTATGGTCTAAATTAGCTATCCCGTCCGGAATAGTATCCACCTTACCCTCTAAATTTAAAAATATGTATCCCGGATTCCAACCCCAATGCATAGGGCCTGTATTACTTATATTTAATGGACTTTCATTAGGAAAAGCAGATGGATCAGAATGATTTAATACTGAATCAACGCCAATATATCCTTCCAATATAGGATATTTAGTATAATCTGCTATTGTTCGAAACAACAAATTACCCGTCTCCCGAAAGTCTAGTGAAGCTGCTTCAAGTAAATTGAGATTTCCATTATTTAGCTTCGTAACAAAAAACTTAATATCTGTAAATTTCACTTTATAGCCTTCTGGTGTTGTATACAATGAATCCAATAATACATTTTGAGAACCATCATATAAATAGGTCGGTTGGACCGTTACTTTTACGTAATTATCAGCCGGAACCGGATCGGGTTCAACTTTTTTCTTACACGCAACAAATAACATTGAAAAAGAAAAAAGGAAAATAATTTTTTTTAGCATGTTCCGTTCGTTTAAATAAATCGTATCTTTAAATAATCACACAATCAATCACGAATTTACGAGAAAATAGATGAATCAACAAACAGATAAACCGCTTTTAATTTTAAATGCTTCTGCTGGCAGCGGAAAGACCTATAATTTGGTTTTTCAATACTTAAAAATCCTCGTGAAATCTGAATTTTCTTATCAGAACTTCAAACATATCTTGGCAATGACTTTCACCAATAAAGCCGCCAACGAAATGAAAGAACGTGTTATAAAAGCATTGGACGTGATGGCAAGATCAACAGAATCCGAGGTGCTACCAGATGCAATATCATTATTTGAAAAACTGGAAGATGAATTAGGCGTCACAAAAGCAACTCTAATTCACAGAGCTCAAAAATCATTGCAGTCTCTTTTACATACGTATGAGGATTTTCATGTAATGACTATTGATAAATTCAACCTCAAACTCATTCGCAATTTTAGTCGTGACCTTGATTTACCCGGTCAATTTGAAATTGAAATGAACACCGATTTATTAACTGAGAAATTGGTTGATCATCTTTTGAATAAAGTAGGCGAAAAAGACTTGGAAGAACTTACTGAAATTGTATTTTCCTATGCCAAAAGCAACCTTGACGATGGTGAAAAATGGGATGTAAAAGCAATTTTGGTTGATTTCGCAAAAATACTAACCAAAGAAAGTGTTTTTCCTTTGCTTGATAAAATCATGGCAAAGAAATATGACCAAACGTTGTTTCACAATTGGATAAAACACAGGAACGAACTTAATAAAGGGTACATTAAAAAGGGAGCCCGCGTTTACGAATTAGTCAATCAATTAGGGATGACCTCTAAAGCAACACCAAACGGGAGTAAAGCCTTCAACCAACTAATGAAATTAAACAGTTTGAAATCGTTGGCGGAAAAACAACCAGTTACCGATAAAATGGCCGAATCCCTTTTAGAAGAACCTAAAAAAGATAAATTTGTGCCTTTGGAATTTCAACATGCATTTCGAGAATATTTAACTTTCTACAACGATAATCTGAGAGAATTCAACCTTGTGAGTATGTTCACCAAAAATTTCCACAGCATGGCTTTGCTTAAGTTTATGCACCAATTTTTGGATGAAATAAAACAACAAGAACAAATAATTCAGATTTCGGAATTCAATAAACTTATATCAGAACTCATTCAACAATCACATGCGCCCTATATTTATGAGCGAATTGGCACCAAGTTTAACCATTACTTATTGGATGAATTTCAGGACACCTCTCGCATGCAATGGATGAATTTGATACACCTGGTCGATGAATCCCTTGGGCACAATCATTTAAATTTCATAGTGGGTGACCCAAAACAATCGATTTACCGTTTCAGAAACGGTGTTGCCGAGCAGTTTGTTGAATTACCGCGCATTTACAATCCAGAAAACTTGGCCGAAATTGAGGCAAAATCGAACATTTTTGAGCAACGAGGAGTTGTTATTCCATTGTTAGAAAATTGGAGATCTGCAAAGCAAGTCGTACATTTTAATAACAACTTCTTTGAACTCTTTAAGCTGGAATTGAGTGAAACAGCACAAAAATACTACGATCCTGTCAGTCAAATCCCTACTTCCAAATCGGACGGTTTTGTTTCAATAGAATCAAACAAAGAAAAACTAGATTTAGCCGAACGAATGGATAAAATTGTAGCAATTATCGAAAACTGCGATCAATCACATTTTAGAAGAGGTGATATCTGTATTTTACATGACACAAATAAAAAACTAAACTTGTGGGCAATAGAACTATTGAAGCGTGGGATTTCTGTAGTATCAGGTGATTCATTGTTTGTAAATAATGAACCCCGCGTCCGGCTAACTATTTCTTATTTAAAAAGGCGTTTAGATCCAAAAAATAAGACCGAAATGAAGAAGTTTGCCGATTTGTTCTTTCGCATGAACTCAAACAAAACACAAGGTGATTACTGGAAATATTTCGTTGAAAAAGATATCAATGGTAAAAAGGTGAAATATTTTGATGACATTTTGTTCATTCAAGAAAACTTCGAAAATAATCAATCGTTTTTCGCTTCCTACGAAACATTATATAGCCTTATTCAACATTTCTACCGGAAAATGGGTTGGTTTGAAGAGAAAAATGCCTATTTGCATCATTTAGCCGATGTGGTATATCAATATGAACAAAATAACTCCAGTGATTTGCGCGGATTTATTGATTATTACAATAAGCACAATGAAAAAATGTCTGTTCAATTGCCGGAATCCGATAATTCAATCAAATTGATGACCATTCACAAAGCAAAAGGCCTGGAATTTCCAGTTGTCATATTGCCTGACATTGATTTTGACACTAGAGTAAAGTATTGGTCTAAACAGTTAATTGAAGTAAATGACACGTTCATTTATTCCAGCCTTTCAAAAGAATCATCCATTCAAGAAATTGCAGATGCACATGCGAAGGAAAGTGGTCAGATTTTAACGGATAAAGTAAACCTTTGCTATGTAGCATTTACGAGAGCCCGAGAACGATTATATGTAATAAACTACTTTCAGGGCACTAATTTGGGTAGTCTTGCTCACTCTACCTTTAAAAAATTATCTAATTCTAATTCGGATGACCTACTTGTACATGAACAAGGAAATGAAGGTGTGAATCCAAAATACCAAGGAACGAATACGGTTGAAATTAAATCTGATTTTTTTGAGCCTAAAATTGTATCAGATAACCTATGGTTTCCCGATATCGCCATTCGACAAGATGAATTTTTGAATGAGCTTTCTGTAGAACAAAAATTTGGAAATGCTTTTCACCTATTAATGTCAGGATGCGATTCACAAGAGGAGATTGACTCAGTGTTAGAAACATTAATCCTTCAAGATGAAATACCGGCTGAATTAAAAGCTGAATTAAGAGCAAAAGGATTGCGCGCATTTGAATTAATGAAATCAAAAGGAATTTTAATGGACGCGCAAACAGTCATGAATGAAACGTCAATCATCGTTGCACGTGACAGTATTAAAAGACCCGATAAACTTATCCTTAAATCAGAAGAGACAATACTTATTGATTTTAAAACAGGAGCAGAAAACCCCAAATACCTCAAACAAATCAACGAATACGCTTCAGCACTCAAAGAAATGAATCTTCCCAAGATAAAAGCTTATTTATATTACACTAATACGGAATCTTTGCAAGAAGTTATGTACGAGTGATTGTCTTTTTGTGTAAATTAAGGTAAAAATTGTGAAGAATG
>CAIUSK010000195.1 GCA_903901805.1 uncultured Flavobacteriales bacterium | reverse complement strand
CGGTATTCCGTTAATGGTAACATTGATCCGAGAAGCATCTACTCCACGTATGCGAATTCCCGTGTAACCCACTCCGGTTCCGGCATCAGAAGTTGTTACCACTGATGGGGTTGATTCTAAGAGAAAGGGCAAATCTTTTCCAAAATTATTTTTCTCTAATAAATTGCTTTTCTTGATTTTTAAGGTGCTTGTAGAAAACTCATTGGTTCGCGTTCCCATTACCTGAAATTCTTCCAGTAATTTGGTGTCGCGTTTTAATTTCACATCCTGTTTTATTGCTGCGTCTGTTTTAGTTAAAACCTTTAAATAAGGTTCAAAGCCCATTTTTTCGAATGTTACTAGAATGGTCTCGTCCTCTTTCATTTCATCAAAAGACCAGTTGAAATTCCCTTTTCTATCTGTAAATGTGTAGTATTCTGATAAACCATAATTTGGTCGATCAATACTCACCTTCGCACCAGAAAGAGGAAGCCCAGACTCATCGGTGACGGTGCCAAAGATTTTGGATTGACTAAAAAAATGGAACGAAAGAGCGCATAAAAAAACGGTTAAAAAAATAGATCTTGTTTTCATTTTATACAAAATTAAACAAGAACAAGGGGCTAATTCTTGGTAATTAAACAATACATTAGCACAGTCATCTTCCCTTCGTAGGCATTATCCTAATCAGGTTCAATGGGTATAATCTCAGCCGTTTGACGGGCACCCCTTAGAGACGGCACAAAGGTACGAAAGATTTCATATTGACAATGAAAAACAATAGACATCCACATTCTAATATCAGTTTATAGAATCCATCTGTGTTAAAAATAGACTATTTTAGCATAAATTTTAAACTTATGAAGTACTTGTTTTCTCTGTTTCTGTTCCTCCAGATGAATGGTGCCAAAACTCAATTTTATCTATCAGAAAACATGGTGCGCCATGCAATAAATCGAGATTCTGATTCCATGCAATATGGTGAGAATCTTACTGTGCCGTGGTATGAACTTGATGGATACAAAATTTCTCGCATCGGTACATACAGCTCAATATATCAAGGAGATTTTGCCGATGAATATGAAGAATACATTAGTTTCAATAGCGCAACAGGCTTAATCAATGAAACGAGGAGTAAATTGGAGTGGTGCAGCTATTATGCAAGTGGTCATTTAAAAGAGCGAATTATATTGGACGCAAACGGAAAACTGCGCCAACGATTAGTTTGGATGGAAAAAGTCAAAAAGGACGAAACTATCTATTCCAAGTACATCATTGCTTCCTACGAAAACGGGAAACTAATCGATTGCCAAGGCAAAGGTTGTTCCGATGAAAACATAGAGAAAACTCGGTTTATTTTGTTGAAAAATTAGTTTCGATTGATTACTTAAATAAATTGAGAAAATTTAAACTAATGGTTTCGCAATCTGTCAATAAGGCGATCAATTTGTTCTTTCGTTAATACATCATCGATTTGATTCGGGAATCCATTTTTTCAAATTGGACAATTTGTTAAATCTGTGGTAATGATATGAATTAACTATTTGTTTTTACTAGAATCAATCAAGTTTTCCAACCAGGAAATGAGCTCATCTAAATAGGTCTCAATAATATCCCAAACAATTTCATAATCGATTCCAAAATAGTCATGAACTATACGATTTCTAAATCCTCGAATTCTTGTCCATTCGATTTCTGGATTAATATTTCTGAAATCTGGTGAAATTCGGTTTGCCGCCTCTCCAATTATTTCAAAATTACGAACTACTGCATCAATAGTTTTATCATCATGAAGAAACATATTGAAACTAAAATCCTTGGTGTACAATTTTATCTTGTGTGCAGACTGCAACATGTCCTCCAACAGTAATAAATTATCACGCTTAGACATATACAAGGTCTGAGTCAATGGACATTAAATATTTTTCTTTTACTCCATTTTTTGAAACTAAATCTACTTTAAAGCCTAGAATAGTCTCTAACTCTTCGGCCAAGTCTATAAAACGAACACCAATTTTTTCACTAAACTCTACAAGTAAATCTAAATCACTAGACTCATTTTGCTCTTTTCTAACAAATGAACCGAAAATAGCCAAAGACTTGATTGGGTATTCGCTAAACAATCTTCTTTTATGACTTTCCAACGTTTGCTTTATTTCCTGTAATGAACTCATATTCCAAAAATACCAATTTTTTATCAAGAATAAAAATCAATTTATCGGTAACTTAGAACCTCATTCCCCTATTAACCTGAGTTCGATTATTAAAACAAAGTCAAAATTAATTTAAAGACTTTGTTACAAGGCAGATTTTATAAGGGATAGCGGGTTATCACGTTAAAAGCTAACGCAGAAATAAGTTTTTAAATTAGTCCTAGGATTTGCAATTTCACCTCTAAACAGCAATCTACTTCCCTTTTTTCGCATCGAAACATGACAATATTCCGATTTAAAAAATATCGGATCTCACTATTTACAGGTGTTTTGACAACGTTTGAATAACCGAACTCAGGTTATTAATCCAAATTGCTGCAAATGGTGTGTGAAATGCTTGGCATGCAGGCGGTTCCACTCGTCAAAATTCAAATTGCCATAATATGGATGTAAGGTGCTCCGTTGCTCATCTTCGGAGAAATATTCTTCAAATTCCACCCAATTTTCTGCTAATTCGTCAATGGCTAATTCCAAATCGGCACAGCGCAACTCCTGGTCTTTTTTCGCAAAAGGTACTTCACTATTTTTTGCCATCACTTTGTCTGAAAGTAAAAATTCTTTCATGCGTGGAATACGATCTTCGGGTACTTCAAGAGGGAAAACAGTTTGTCCTACTGCCATTTTTAACGAATCGGAAAGATGTTCCACCATCCGTTGAGCAGACATGCTACCCCAAAGCGCTTCTGTTTCTGGAGTAAGATTTTCAAGGTTAACTAAAATAGTTTCGAGCGTTGGTTCAATAAAATTCATGTGATTTTTGTTTGCCCGAAATTACGATTTTCTCTCGTTGGTTTTAAAAATTGAATTAATTTTAAACGATGTTATTCAAAAATGTAATCGGTCAGGAGGAATTGAAGCAGCACTTAATACAAGTGGCTAATGCGGATAAAATTGCCCAAACCCAGTTGTTTGCCGGACAAATGGGCTACGGAACGCTTCCTTTGGCGCTTGCATTTATTCAATATGTTTTTTGCGAAAACCGCTCAGAAATAGATAGTTGCGGCAATTGTGGTGGATGCAAAAAGGTAGACGATTTACAACACCCAGATTTACACTTTTTCTTTCCGGTAGTCCAATCAATTTCCAAGATTTCATCCAAACTTTTACCAGATTGGCGCTTACAACTGAAAGAGAACGCCTATTTTGATTTGTATGAATGGACACAGCGCATGGATGACAGAGAGCGCAAACCCATTATCAGCACAGAAGAAAGTCAGGAGATTATTCGAAAAACAGCCCTCAAGTCGTACGAAGGAGGATACAAAGTTTATATTATTTGGATGGCTGAGGAGATGAATGCTATTTGCGCCAATAAATTATTAAAAATACTGGAAGAACCACCCGATAATTCGTTGTTTATTTTGCTTTGTGAATCAACAGAACATATGCTACCAACGATTTTGTCGCGAACGCAACTGGTGAATGTACCGCGGATTAAAGAAGAGATTCTAGCGCAACATATAGTAAATACCTTGTTCATTGATCAAAATACGGCTGAAAGTATCGCTTCTTTTTCTGAAGGAAATTACATAAAAGCAAAACATCAAATTGATCAACAAGAAAACACTGATTTTCTGGAATTATTTAAAACATTGATGCGTTCAAGTTTTAAAAAAGATGTGACGGCTATGCTAGATTGGGCTGAGGAAACAGCTCAAAAGACTAAAGAAAAACAAAAGTTGTTTGTGTTATATACGCTACATTTGATTCGCCAAAGTATTTTATTAAATTACACCTCCGGCGCTATCAATCAACTTTCAAAAGAGGAGGCTGATTTTTTAACCAATTTTGCAAAATTCATTCATGGTAAAAATATTCAAGCTTTTATGCAAACAATGAATGACATACATTACCATTTGGAGCGAAATGCTAACCCCCGCATTGTATTCACACAACTATCTTTTCAAGTAATGCGATATATTCACATTTGATGTGATGAAATTAATTCAAAAATAATACCTTAGCTATAGAAAGAGTCGTAAATTTGTTAAACAAATAAAGTCACCATGAACAAACGCGTAGAATTAGCATTAAACGATCAAATTGAAAAAGAAGCTTCTTCATCTCAATACTATTTAGCCATGGCTTCTTGGGCAGAGAATAATGGGTTAAATGGCACGGCAAAATTCATGTATTTACACTCCGATGAAGAGCGTTTTCACATGTTGAAATTGATCAAATTTGTGAATGAGCGTGGAGGAACTGCCGTTGTTCCAGCTGTGGGTCAACCTGCTATTAATTTTGAAAACTTAGAAACGGTTTTCACACTTTTATTAAAACATGAAATAAAGGTTACCGAAAGCATTAATAATTTAGTGGATGTGTGCTTACAGGAGAAGGATTTTTCTACACACAACTTCGTTCAATGGTATGTTTCTGAACAATTAGAAGAAGAGGCATTGGCCAGAGCTATTTTGGATAAACTTCGTTTAATCGATGGAGACAAAGGGGGAATGTATATGTTTGATCGAGATTTGGAGAATTCAGCGATTCAACCCACCAATCCAGCAGGGCCAACCGCCTAATTCTTGTGATTAACAAATACGTAACCGGCCTTTTTTATTTATTGTGCTCGTTTTATATCGTTGCACAAGGAGAATATCGGTTTCGAAATTATACTATCAATGATGGACTTTCTCAAAGTTCAGTAACCACAATCATCCAGGATAACAATTATGGTATTTGGATAGGTACACAAGATGGACTCAACCGTTTTGATGGAAAATTATTTGAAGTTTTCACTCCAGATGATAATAAAAATATTTTAAGCCAATCATTCAAGTGCTCTGTAAAAACAACCGATGGAAGAATTTGGTTTGGCACGGCTAATGGTTTAACTTTATTTGATCCGAACTTAGAAAGGTTTCAATCATTCACAATAAATAAAAAACAAGCTTTACCCATTGAATCCATTTCAGTTGATGAAAAAAATAATTTATGGATCGGGTCTTTGAGTAATGGATTGATTTATTTTGATACTAAAAAACTGAGCTTTACTTCTCACACAAATTTGGTAAATAACCAAAAAATTCACCTTGTCTTTGGCATTAATATAAATGAATTGGCGGTTGTTACAGATAACAATGAGTTTTTTATTGTTGAGCAAGGAACGAATAGTAAAAAGAGAATTACAATTCCTCAAAAGAACGATAAACCAGCTTCCGTTCAACGTATTGTACGGTATTCAAATGATGTTTTGTTATTGGCTACAAATCAAGGTATTTATTCCTATCATATCAAACGGAAAACGCTCGAACCTTCATTTCAGATTTTGGACAATAAATTTGGATTACTTCAGGTTACAGATATTTGCCGCTCGGGAGATAAAACACTAATCTCTACAGCAAATAACGGTTTGTTCACTATTGATAAAGAATGGAATATTTCTCACTACACAGAGAATCTTTTCCAGAAAAATGGGCTGCTCTTTAATGGAATAACTACTCTTTTCAAGGATTTGTCCGGAAGTATTTGGATTGGAAGTGAACGTGGTTTAAGTAGTTTTGACCCCAAAAATCTAGGGTTTTTAGGAATTGGCCCATCCGATAAATTAGAAAGTGGTTTGCCCGCATCCAATGTTTGGAGCTTCGGTGAAAGTCCAGATAAATCGTATTTATTTGTTGGAACAGACGCTGGAATAAGCAGAAAGAACAAAGCAACTGGGGTTTTGGAGCATTTTTCCAGAACAATCAATAATCCCATGGATAAAGATAAATCCGTTGTGCTTTCACTTCATGCGATTTCGAATGAAAAAATTATCGCTGGCTGCTTAGATGGATTATATCTATTAGAAATACAATCTAGCTCTGCTTTTTCTTTTAAACAGATTAAATACCTTGATCCAGCCAATACGCTAAAATACGATAGAACCTATTCCATTATTCCGTTTCAGGGGAATCAATATTTTTTAGCCACCCGGTCAGGTGTTGTTTTAATGGATATTGAAACAAAAGCCGCTCAAACATTTGAACACGACCCTACTCAACCACAGAATAGCATTTCATTGGGGATTTGTAGATTTGGATTTAAAGATGCGTCCGGAAAATTTTGGTTTGCAACAAGTAGTGGAGGATTAAATTACTTAAAAAGAACCCCTTCCGGGCTGAAAATTGTGCCGTTTGAATATAATTCAAAACTAAAAGCAAAAGCTATTGATTACATAAGTTCAATTTACCAATCGGATAACAATACCTTTTGGTGCGGAACGAGTGGATCTGGTTTACTAAAGCTACAGGTAAAAAATGGAGATGTTCGGGTGTATAATCGATCGAGTGGATTACCCAACAACGTGATATATGGTGTTTTACAAGATAAAGATGGATTTCTCTGGCTTAGCTCAAACAAAGGATTGACAAAATTTGATCCTGTGGCAAACAAGACTATCAATTACCGAGAGGTAGATGGTTTGATGAGTAATGAGTTTAATTTGGGCGCCTATTTTAAAGCAAGTGATAACGTATTTTATTTTGGTGGAATCTATGGCTTTAATTACTTTGAGCCACGAAATTTAATTCAAGCATCCAATGATTTAAAAGTAATTTTCACCAAAGTAAAGGTGGATGGAAAATGGGTTGTTCCCAATGAGCAAAATTCTGTTTTGAAAAGCAACTTAGCCAACACCAAACAACTCTCTTTATCCTATCGCCAAAGAAGTTTCACCATTCGATTTCAACCCTCCGAACTATGCAATCCAAATCTGATTAATTACAAGTATCTACTAGAAGGATCTGATGAAGGTGAAATCTTTATTCAAGGGACTAACGAAATAAATTTCAATGCCCTATCGCCCGGAACTTATACTTTGAAGGTTTACGCCCGATCAGGAACAGGCGCTTGGTCCACAAAGCCTGCAACAATCGAGATACTTGTTCAAGCCCCTTATTGGTCCACATGGTGGTTTTGGACTATAATAGCAATTGTTTTGAGCTTCATTTCATATGTTTTTGTGCGAAAACGAATTGATCAAGGACGAAGAGAGCAGGTGCGCTTAGAAATTAAAATAACAGAAAGAACGAGAGAAATAAGAGAACAAAAGAAACAAATCGAGGTTCAAAGTGAACAAATTCAATTAAAGAAAGAAAAAGTGGAGGAACAACAGAGGTTACTTCAAATTGAGAAAGATAAAACAGAGCGGATTTTATTAAATATTTTACCTGAATCCTCCGTTAAAGAATTAAAGTCGAACGGAAAAGTTACTGCAAAAGCATTTAGCACTGTTACTGTGATGTTTACTGATGTCGTTGGTTTTACTAAGATTTCTGAGAATATGACACCGTCTAGATTAGTCAGTAAGCTAGATATTATGTTTCGGAAATTCGATGAAATAATTGTCGCCAACCGCTTAGAAAAAATCAAAACCATTGGAGATGCATACATGTGTGCTGGAGGGGTTCCTGAAACAAATTCAACGAATCCTATTGACACCTGCTTAGCAGCGCTTCAGATCCAAGATTATATGGGCAAAATCAAATATGATGCCCTTGCAAATCATGAAGATTATTGGGAAATAAGATTAGGAATAAACACCGGTCAGGTAACTGCGGGAGTAATTGGTACACAACGCTTAGCATACGACATTTGGGGTTCAACTGTAAATGAAGCGCAACGCATGGAAATGCTCGGGGAAGCTGGAAAAGTAATGGTTTCGGGTTCAACTTTCTCTTATATCGAGCCCTATTTTGAATGCGAGTTTAAAGAAAAGGTACAAACAAAAGGGAAAGGACTAATGGATATGTACATTGTACATAGAATTAAACCAGAATTATCACTCAATAACGAGGGGCTTTATCCAAACGACCGATTCAATCAAATTGTGAATCTCCATCACTTTAGTTCAATAAAGTATTATAAAACCGAACATCACGTAATACAGATGCTTGAGGCCGGACTCGATTCTAATTTATATTACCATGGTATTCATCATACGAAAGATGTGGTGAAATCTGTTGAAAGACTGGCACTTCTAGAGGGAGTAACAGACGAAGGATTGTTTTTACTTAAAACAGCGGCAATATTTCATGACGCAGGGTTCTTAGAAAGCTATCAACATAACGAACCAATTGGCGCCCGAATGGCAGAAGAAATTTTACCTCAATATGGTTATACTGAAGACCATATTCAAACGATTAAAGAATTAATTTTTGTAACACAAATCCCACACAAGCCAACTAACAAGCTCCAAGAAATTATTTGTGATGCCGATTTAGATTATTTGGGAAGAGAAGATTTTACTGAAATTGCAGACAAACTGAGAAGAGAGTTGAAAGAGAGGAAGTTTATTTCCAGCGACCAAAAATGGGATGAAATTCAAATTGCCTTTTTAAATCAACAC
The DNA here is from genome assembly GCA_903901805.1 of uncultured Flavobacteriales bacterium. Classification (GTDB taxonomy): domain Bacteria; phylum Bacteroidota; class Bacteroidia; order Flavobacteriales_D; family Crocinitomicaceae; genus UBA952. Next base: position 984 of record CAIUSK010000195.1, on the reverse strand, counting down.
ACCTATTTTACAAAAACTGCCATTCAGACAAGGCAGAAAATGAAGGAGAAAAACTTAGGGATTGTTCAAGAAAGATTAGCGCGAAATAACTACCTAGATTAAGTTCCAGAATAGAACTCCTTTACATAATTTGGTTCAAAATAAGCGACATCCTCGAACTCATGTTTGAGGTACTTCTCATAAGCCAAATCAACTTGACCTTCAGCCGATAATTCGCAGTTTTCTAAAAAACTTACGGATCGATTGCTCCACATTTCTTTCATTTTAGGCGAACCATCGCCCACACAAGAAAACGGTTCATAGTTGGAATAGCTCACCTCATCTACTATATCCGCAGAAGTTGTTTTTATAACTAATCCTTTTGGATCAAATACTGCCGAAAAAACTTCCATTCTGCGTGCATCTATCATAACGCATACATTCCCCTCAGCAGGAAACTGCTTACGCACACACTGTTCGAATGCCTGTAGCGTGTCAATGGATAATAATGGAATGGATAATGAAAAACACATTCCTTTAGCAACAGAAACACCAATTCGTAATCCTGTATAGGATCCTGGACCGGATGAAATTGAAACCGCTGATAAATCTGTTGGGGAAACTTTTGCCGAAGCCAATACTTGTTGAATAAATAAAGCCAGTTTTTCTCCATGAATATATGCATCTCCATGTTCCTCAACGCAATGAATACACTCTCCATTTTTTGAAAGAGCCACGGAGCAAGATTTAGTTGCTGATTCAATATGTAAAATATAGACCAATTTATCCATTTGCAATTTCTAATTTAAATCCAATACTATGAACATTGATAATCTGAATATCTTTATCCTCTTTCAGGTATTTTCTAATTTTTGTGATAAAAACATCCATGCTTCGTCCTACAAAATAATCATCCTGTCCCCAAACGGCATTTAAGATGATATCTCGCGGGGTTACTTGATTTTTATATTTCAATAGCATTTTAAGGATTTGCGCCTCTTTTTT
>CAIUSK010000194.1 GCA_903901805.1 uncultured Flavobacteriales bacterium | reverse complement strand
GGAGGCATTAATTCAATAGCGTTAATCCCTAGTTTATCTAAATAATCCAAGGTGTCAATTAATGTTTGATAATTTCGTTTTTGAATAAAATCACGTACATGTAATTCATAAATAACGAGGTCTTTCTTTTCCGGTGCTGTAAAAGAAGTATTGTTCCATTGATACTCGGGAGCATCTGGTTGCATTACCGTAACGAATCCAGTTGTAAGCCCCGTTGGGTAAGGATGCGGATTGGGATTAGTTAACGCCCCAATGGCAGCATCATTATTTTTGTCTAAAATCAAGGTGCTCAAAGGATCAGCTATCTTTAAGGTTCCATCAATAAAGTATTGGTATCCATAACGTTGACCTGGAGTTAAATCAGCAATTTCAATCCACCACGTTTTTAGATCCGTGGAAAGATTCATATGATAATTCACGTTTGTTTGCCAACCATTAAAATCCCCCAATACATACACATGTTGTTTTTCAGGAGCATATAATTGAAGTATTACCGTTGAATCAGTCAAATAGTTTATTCCATTTTTCAATCCCGTTGGTGGATCAATTGGAGTTACTATTGGATTGACGGTATAATAAAGTGAATCAATGATTTCATTGGATCCATTATTAGCGATAAATTCTAATAAATTAGTGCCTGGATTGGTAGCTGTTAATGTATAATTTATACTAGTGGAATTAGCACTTGTTGTTAGAATAGTTCCATTTTCTTTAAGTGTTAGATTTGCCGCGACATTGCATTGAGCTGAAACAGCAAAAGATGTATTTAAATCTACAATAGAATTAGGTTGTGGCTCAAAAAACTGACCTAATAAACCACTAGAAACCGGATAAACATCATAATAAATATCTGATCCATCGGTACTTCTACCAACAATAGACCCGGAAGCATTTCTAAAAACGAAAGCTAATTTCAGCACATTTGTTGTACCTGGGAAACCATAAAATTGATCAATATCAATGGTGATGGAATGTTTATTATTCCCCAAATTAGTCATCAAAACTTCTGCATCTGCCGTTCCCCAGACACCTTGTACAAATTGCCAATTGGTGGGAGAAGTACTAGTAGATGAAATGATTCCTGTATGACAATAAATCTGGTTTTGACCATTTAATGCTGCATTTCCTTCCGTTGCATCATAAACAATTGTGACAACATCATTTACCGTTGGGAAAGCCGGAGAAACTTCCAGAATTTGACCAAAGGAAAGGGATGAAATGACAGTAAACAAGAGGGAATATGCAGTTTTCATAGTTGTGTTTTATTTAAGTAAAAAAAAAGCCTAAGTATATTACAACCTAGGCTCTTCAAATAAATTGTAATTTATTATTTTTTCATCAATTTACCAGTTGCGAAACCAGTAGCAGAAATGATTTTGTAAACATACGTTCCAGCAGTTAAGTTAGACATATCAACTGTATTGTTAGTTGAAGTTGAAATAACTTTACCAGATAGATCCGTTAAAACAATTGTATAATCCGTTGCAGCAACTTGAAAAGTTACAACATCCGTAGCAGGATTAGGGAAAGCCACTGCAGAAATTTGACCAATTTCTTCAACACCAGCAACAGCGAAGTTGTATTCACCTGTAACACGATTGAAAGAAATATCATAAATACCAGCAGCAACTGGAATATCACCAGCACCAGCAGTAGCAACACCTACAGGAAAGTCAACACCACCCCAGTTAGTAGCCCAAGATTGGTTTGCTCTAAATTTACAAACACCATCCGTAATAGTATATCCGTTTAATGAGAAAGAAACACCACCATCAGTAGAATTCATTGGAACATCTACAGACCAATCATTAGGAAAAATAGCTGAACCAATAATCCCTACAGGTACTTGTTGAAAACCATAAGCTAAAGTTGATTTATCGAATCCTACATTGTAGAAACCAGCTGTTAATGGAATATTTCCACCATTTAATACTGCTGTACCGCTTGGAAATGCTGTACCACCATAAACTGAAGAAGTTGTTGTATTTCTAAATTTAACGTCTGGAGCAGTAAATTGGAAATCTAGTTTAGTGTATTGAGTTCCGTCAGCTGTAACCATTGGTTCGTTAGTACCAAATGTGTTAAATCCACCGAAAAAACCGATTTCTTCAAAACCTGTTGCAACAGCAGTAAATGTATATTCACCAGTAGATGAATTAAAAGCTACGTCAAATGTTCCTGCAGGTACTGGAACATTATCTCCACCTTGAACACCCGTTCCTGTTGGAAAACCTGTAGAACCCCAGTTAACAGCCCAATCTGCATCCTGACGGAACTTAACTCCACCAGAAATTAAAAAAGTTTGATTTGTAACTGTCCAGTTAACGTTGTCAGTAGTTGTCATAACTACATCAGAGGCCCAGCTTGTAAAATCTCCAATCATCCCAATTACTTGCGCTTGGGTTGATGCAGAAAATAACACTGCTGAAAGTAAAGTAAAAATTTTTTTCATACAATAAAAGTTAAATAAGGTTTATACTTAGTGTCATTTTGACATTTCAAATGTATTAATAAAAATTTAATGTACAAATTCTTTCTGCTTATTTTTTGAAAAGTTTCAAAACCAATTAGTTATTGTACT
>CAIUSK010000193.1 GCA_903901805.1 uncultured Flavobacteriales bacterium | reverse complement strand
TTTTGAAATCTGCCACATATTGATCAGGATTTACAATCATTAAGTGAACATCCAGTGGTTTTTTAGCATGTCGATTCATGGCTTCTATAACCGGCAATCCAAATGAAATATTGGGAACAAAAACTCCATCCATCACATCAATATGTAACCAATCAGCTGTTGAATTATTTAACATTTCTACATCACGCTGAATATTTGCAAAATCACAAGAAAGTAGAGAGGGAGAAATAATCATACAAATGTTTTTTGCAAATGTAAGTAGAATGCAGTAAATTTCAGTAATTTCGAAAAAACTATACTTTTAGATGTTTTCTGTATTATACCTTATCATTGCTGCAACGGTTTTAATCTCAGCAGCGGCATTCCAAAATCAGGAATTTCTCTCCAAATCGCTCTTTTATCCGTATCGGGTGAAACACAATAACGAGCTATATCGCATGGTAAGCCACATGTTTATTCATGCTGATTGGTCGCACCTTATTTTTAATATGTTTTCACTTTATTTTTTGGGGCAAATATTAGTATTTTCTTTTTACAATGCGTTTGGCGAAGTAGGAGGAATGATCCATTTTTCCATCCTTTATTTCATTGGAGGAATTTTCGCATCTTTATTTCCTTACATGCGAAATCACGACAACCCAAATTACACATCCTTGGGTGCTTCAGGAGCCGTTTCTGCCATTGTTTTTGCTGCAATTCTTTGGAATCCTACGATGAAATTAGGATTGTTATTTCTTCCGATTCAAATCCCTGCTTACATTTTTGGACCGCTATATTTAGCCTTTGAGTACTTTGCCTTGAGAAAAGGACAAGGAAATATTGCGCATGATGCTCATATTGGAGGAGCTTTGTTTGGAATACTTTACGTTATTTTAATCGAGCCTTCCAAAGCTCAAGAATTTATTCATTTGATTTTTAATTGATTATGTCGTTGTTGTATGTAAATAATAATGGACAAGTTACACCGAATAATTTGCCCACAATAAATTTTGGAAATCGTGGTCACTTGTATGGCGATGGAGTTTTTGAAAGTATCCGAGTGATTAACGGGAAGATAACAAATCTTCAAAATCATTGGATGCGTTTAACAGAAGGTGCTAAGGCCATAAAGATGATTGTAAATCCAGATTGGACAGTTGCTTTTTTTGATCAGAAAATAAGTGAACTAATACAAAAGTCAGGTATAAAAGAAGGAGCAAAATGTCGCATTTCTTTTGACCGTGCACCTGGCGGGGCATATTTACCAACCAACAATGAAGCCCATTATTACATTGATATTGTTCCAGAAAACACCAATTACTACGAGCTAAATAGTAAAGGTTTGGAGATGGATATTTATTTGGAATTGAAGTTAGAAAAAACCATGCTTTCCAAATTCAAAACTAAAAATGGATTGAAATACATCATGGCTTCATTAACTGCCCAAGAAAAAGGATTAGACGATGTCTTTATGACAAACGATCGGGGTCAAGTACTTGAAACGTCAAACAGTAATTTATTTGTCGTGCATAATGGAGTTCTTTACACACCAAGTATTGAAGATGGTTGCATTGCTGGCACGATGCGCATGCAGGTCATTAACTTAGCAATAGCCAACAATATTAAGGTGTATGAATGTCCTATTTTACCTCAAAACATGCTTTCTGCTGATGAATTATTTTTAACAAATGCCATAAAAGGAGTGAAATGGGTAGGTGGGTTTAGAACAAAAAAATATACCAACACCATGGCGCGTAGATTTGTTGTATTGCTTAATGAATATTGGGAAAAACAACAGGTTCATTGATCAAAATTTCCGTGAGATTAAAGATGTTGCTGTTGGGTGTGGTTACCCTTGTGCTATTTCCTGTACCAACTTTTATTTATTTAGGATGGAAGGAGAATATCTCAGTTCAAACAATTTTTCAGTTTGAAAATGCAACACTACTGAAAATTGGGCTTGGTCTACAATTTGGCTTTGTATACGGAATCTTGGCTTTGTTACTCTTGAAATCTAGTGTGTTCGATAAAATCCCAACAAAAATTGAGGACATCGTTCGTTCCATGAATTTAAATTTTGGTGACGCTTTATTTCTGTCCTTTTGTGCAGGTTTTGGTGAAGAATTATTGTTCCGATCAGGAATCCAGTATTATTTAGGCGTCCCAATTACATCCATTATTTTTGTTGCTATTCATGGGTATCTAAATCCGTGGAATTGGCGCTATTCGCTCTATGGTTTAATCGTTTTACCTTTTATCCTGATACTTTCTTATGGGTTTATAACATTTGGATTGTGGTTCGCAATTGCTGCTCATTTTGCTTATGACACGGTGTTATTTACCTCTATGATCAAGCAAAAATAGATTGATTACCAATGTATCGGTGATTTTCCAATTGAAACTAAATAATCGTTTGTTTGACTAAAATGCCTGCATCCAAAAAATCCTCGGTATGCAGCAAGTGGAGAAGGATGAGGAGCAGTTAACACTAAATTCTTTTGGCGATCTACAAACTGAGCTTTTTGTTGTGCTTTTGCTCCCCAAAGAAGATAAACACAAGATTCCTTTTTTGTTGTTAAAGCGCCAATTGCAGCATCGGTAAATATTTCCCACCCTTTTTGCGCATGACTTTCGGGTTTACCTTCTTCAACTGTTAATGTAGCATTTAATAATAATACTCCCTGACGTGCCCAGCGCATTAGATTTCCATTTTCGGGAATAGGGACTTGCAAATCAGCTTGAAGCTCTTTAAATATATTGGTTAAACTTTTGGGAAAAGGCTTCACGGATTTATTTACTGAAAAACTAAGCCCATGTGCATGACCACGAGTCGGGTAGGGGTCTTGACCTAGAATAACCACCTTAACTTGATTGAATGGACAGGCTGAAAACGCAGCAAAAACGTCTTCTTCATTAGGGAAAATCGATTCTGAATGCTTGTTTTTTTCCTCATTTAAAAATTGAATTAACTTGGAAAAATAGGGCTTATTAAATTCCTCTGATAAAATAGTTTTCCAACTGGGTTCTAGTTCAAAATTCATAACCAAAGGTAATTACTCTTGGCTGAAAAAATTAAAATAAAACACTAAATTTGTCTTATGGCTATTTATTCATTTAACAATTTCGTTCCGGTTGTAAAACCTAGTTCCTTTGTACATCCGCAGGCTTCTGTAATTGGTGATGTCATCATTGGAGAAAATGTTTATATTGGTCCAGGCGCAGCCATTCGCGGGGATTGGGGAACAATTATCATTGAAGATGGATGCAATGTGCAAGAAAATTGCGTAATTCACATGTTCCCGGGAACCACTGTTCATTTAAAAAAAGGTGCGCATATTGGTCATGGTGCGATTATTCACGGAGGTACAATTGGAGAAAATTCATTAATTGGAATGAATGCTGTACTTATGGATGATGTGGAAATTGGCAAAGAATGTATTATCGGTGCTTTATGCTTTGTACCAGCAAAAATGCTCATTCCAGAAAGAAGTTTAGTGGTGGGTAACCCCGCTAAAATTATTCGAGAAGTTAGTGATGAAATGATTGCTTGGAAAACAGAAGGAACGGCTTTATATCAAAAACTACCGAGTCTTTGC
>CAIUSK010000192.1 GCA_903901805.1 uncultured Flavobacteriales bacterium | reverse complement strand
AACACCCAAGTTTTCGGTATAAAAAACAACATCATCGTCTTGTCCAATTCCTTCATCCGAACAAATACACAACCATTTCACTTTCCGCTTGTGCGCTACGATTTCCCGCAGGTAAACATCCAAGGTTTGTTTCACCAAGGATAAACTCGGAACCGCAATCAATGTAGATTTGGATTTCAATGCTTGCAACATCCAAAAACCGGTCAATCTCTTTCCTGCTCCACACGGAAATATTAGTTTTCCTCGCGCATTTCCTTCGTTAACAAAATACTCAACGGCCTCAGATAGCGCTTTCTTTTGGTGGTCTCTTGGTTCAAACGGAACAAGGGAAACTTTCTTTTTCGCTATATAATTTCTAACATTCTCAAAAAACGCTTGATCCAATTCCTGCCAAGAATCGGAGAGAATCAAGTTGATGGGTTTTGTCTTGATTTATTGTAGTTCCGAGAGGTAATATCTGCACTTGAACAAATATATCCTTGTGTAAACTTGGCATTACTTTCCAACAGTGAGATAAAGGTTGATACTTCCTTAAAAGTCACCGACTGATTTTTATCGGAATGGTATTTACATTGAATGGCGTGGTATTCATGTCCACTTTTGGCAATCAAATCAATACCTAAATCGTGACTGGGAATTCCTAATTCTTCTATAACGCTAACTGGAACGTCCGAAAGCATCCAAACTTCATCATAGAAACTGTAGGTTGGCGAAAGTTTGAAATACAATTTGGTTAATAATTCAAATGCATCTCCTTTTTCTTTCTTGTTAAGTTGTTCCAAAGAAGATGTAAAATCATCCCAATGATTGATGTTTTCAAATAACTTTGTGTATTTCACTTTTACTATTAATTGTTCCTAAAATTAAGCAATAAAGTGAAATTGTGCTTTTTTCATTACACTTTTAATCAGACTATTTTACAGGGCAAAACAGCATCGGTCTAGTTGAATTGTTTATTAATTTTTACGTTCTGAAACGCAAAGCAACTTTTTTACTTAAATTCGTATCCTAACTATTGTTAAACTTACAATTATGAAAAAAATTATTCTTTCAGCCTTACTTTTTACAGCAGTAAATCTCACAGCCCAAATCTCCATTGATGGTGGAGTGAAAGGCTCGTACAACTCAACTTGGTTATTCAATAAAAATATTTCAGATCAAGGAGCTGAGCAAGATTACGACATGGCATGGGGTTCAAATGTGGGTATAGGAGCAGCGGTTTATTATGGCCCAATTGGTTTTGGTGTTGAGTTTTTAAGAGGGACACATACAGGAGGTTATGCAGGAGATTTTGCAGGGAAATATACTTCTAACGTTAAATTGAACGTGACTCAAATTCCGCTTTTATTGAAATTGAAAAGTAAAGGAGGAGCATATATCGAGCTCGGCGCTCAAGTAAATTCAATTAGTAAAGCCACTTATAACAGAGATTTTGTGGATAGTGATTTGTTTGATGCAACAGACAATACCGTTACTAGTGAATATGCAAAATCGTTCACATCTGCCGTTTTAGGGTTTGGTGCTAATGTTCGTTTGGTAAAGGCAATTCCTTTGTCATTAAATGTTGGACTGAGGTTGCAATACGGTCTTACGGATGCCAAAGGAGTAGATGCGTTGGGTGTAAGTTTGGAGAATACGGTTTTTTATCCAACTCGTCAAAACACGAATGCAGTTTCCGGCGGAATTATGATTGGATTGAATTATACCTTTGAAGCAAAGTAAAAATACAATACTACAATAGATTTTTTCAAGCCCTATTTTAGGGCTTTTTTTATGAAATAATTTTTCCGTCTTCCATGTGAATGATGCGATCTGTTTTGTTGGCGAAATCAACATCATGCGTGACTATTAAAAGGGACATTTTCTCTTTCTCGGTTAATTCCTTGAAAATATCAAAAACAATTTGAGCATTTTTACTGTCCAGATTACCGGTTGGTTCATCACCCATGATAATACTCGGATTATTAATGAGTGCGCGAGCGATAGCAACTCGTTGTTTTTGACCACCCGATAATCGAGAAGTTATTTTGTGTGCTTGGTCTTCAATATCCAGTAATTTCAACTTGCTCATAGCGTCAAACTTAATTTCTTCCATTGTTTTTACCCCCAGTTTTTTAGCTGGAAGCATTACGTTTTCTAAAACCGTAAACTCGGCTAATAAATAATGAAATTGAAAAACGAATCCAATTTTTTCATTTCTTAGTCGGGCTAAATTATTGGAGCTTTGGCCTGTGATTAATTCGTCAGAAAGGTAAAGTTCTCCCGAGTAATCAGTATCCATGGTAGATAATATGTAGAGTAGGGTGGACTTGCCGCAACCAGATTTCCCCATAATTGAAACAAACTCCCCCGACGCAATTTCCATAGAGATATTTTTTAATATTTCTATTTCTTCCGGAAAATGAAAAGATTTATTGATTGATTTAGCGGTGAGAATTGCCGTCATTGTCCTCTTATTATATCAACGGGATCCATTTTTTCTGCTTTTCTGGATGGAAAGTACCCAGCAAAAAAGGTAGAAAGCAACGCGAATGTCATTCCGATTATGTAGTATTTTATTTCATAATCAATGGGATAGGTTTTTATCGTGGGCATTGCCTCCGTATTGAAAGGGGTTTGATCTATGATTACAGAAACAATATAGCCTAATATTAATCCCAAAATACCTCCAAAAAGACCTATGATAATTGCTTGACTGATAAAAATCCAACGCACATCCTGCCCTGAAAACCCTGTTGCTTTTAAGATGGCAATATCATTCATTTTTTCATAAATCAACATATTCAAAATGTTGTAAATACCGAAGCCGGCAACAATCAACAAGGTAATAGATACGGCATAGGAAATCAAATTCCGAACAAAGGAGCCTGTTTCAAATTGGGCATTGGCTGATTGTATATCGATGGCCGTTACATTGAATTTGCTCTCCATTTTTTTCGCAAATTCTGGGGCATCCTCCATGTTTTTCAGTTTAATGTTTATATCGGTAATAAAATCATTTGATTCACCTAAAATACGCTGCGCCATTTGCACATTAACATAGCTATGTATATTATCGATATCAGACATTCCGCTCTGATACAATCCAATGATCTTAAGCGCATGAATCTCTCCACCAAGAGAACCAATTTGTATGTAATCGCCTCGATTCAACGCTAGTTTTTTTGCGATTCCAGCACCCAAAAGAATGCCTTTTTCATTTTTTAATAGATCAATTGCCTCTCCTTCAATGATGTAGTCGCTTAAATGATATTGAGCCGTTTCTTTAGTGATATTTATACCTGTAACCATTCCATTCAATTGAATTGATCCGCCGAGATAAAAGGTCTGCGCTTTCACTTGGGGAGTTACTCCCAGAACAGCTTGCTGATTTTCCAAATATTCAATCAATGGCTTGGCATCATGTATCTTGATTGGTTTTTTTTTAGGTTTAATGGATTGAACAATTTTCAATTGTTGTTGGTAATCGGTAATGAAATTAATGGGTTGTTTTTCAGTTGGTTTAACTTCGTTGTAGATATGCACATGAGGCGTTCTATTTAATATTAAGCCATCCAATAACCCATTCAATCCATTCATAAAACTCATCATTATAATATAAGTTCCAATTCCAAAAGTCACACCCAGTGATGCAATGATTGTTTGTTTTTTGCGCGCAAAAAGGTGAGTTTTTGCAATGGATAACACGATGCCAAGGTTCATTGTGGCTTATAAATAAGTGTGTTTTCAGTAATTCCAGAAAGTATTTCTATTACATCCCAATTGGCCAGGCCTATAGTCACCGATACCAAACCTTTTTCGGTTTCAACTTTATTGCCCGGAAGAAGATAATCTCTTGGAATTACTAAAGCCTTCTGTTTGGTGTGAAGTACGATGTTTCCTTCTCCCGTTAATCCCATATACAGTTTTTTTGGTGGCGATTTAAATTGAGCTTCTAGTTCAAAAGTTTGTGTTTTTTCATTCATTTTAGGCGCTATTTTGGTCACTTTTGCTTCATAGACCTTTCCTTTGTATGCTTCTAATTCCACCCAAACTTGTTGTCCGATTTTTATTTTTGGAATATCCACTTCATCTATCAGCATTTTTAAAATGAATTGATTCTTATCTCCCAAAATAGCAATTGATTCTTGCAAAGAAACATATTCTCCTTTTTCCTTAAACAATTGAAATAATTTCCCATCAATGTTTGACGTTATGATGCCATCGGCAGACTTTAGTGCAGAAATTTGTAGGTTGTTTCTGGATTGTCCTACCTGATTTTTTAATTCATTTTCTTTGCGAGAAATACTTTGTTTTATTGATTTTAGATGTGTTTGTGATAACTTATAGGTCAATACCGCTCGCTCTAGATCAATTTTTGAACAGGCATTTTGCGCGTATAAATTCTGGAAACGAACAGCATTTATAGAATCATTTTGAAATGCCATTTTAGCGGAGAGATGAGAAAGTTTTAATTCTTCCAGTAAATTATTTTTACCTACGTAAGAATCAACAATGAATTGATAATTCAACTGGGCATTTTGTTGGTTGATGCGATTGGAGTTATTGGATAACAGAAACAAAATATCTCCCTTTTTCACCAAGTCTCCTTCTTGGACTAAAATATCCTCAATATTACCAGATATTGTTGAATTAACTTTATAAACATTAACAGGCTCAATGATTACACTAGAATAAACCGTGTTTACGATTGTTTGTCTGCTGGGTTT
>CAIUSK010000191.1 GCA_903901805.1 uncultured Flavobacteriales bacterium | reverse complement strand
AATTTTTGTAAAGTCTCTCCCCCTCTTTGCTCTTTTAGTTCATTAATTGACTTTAAATTACCTGACGTACCCATTGGTTTATTCAATCCACCTGAGAAAGGACGCTCTTGCCTTGAAAAGCCCATGCCCAATGACCGACCGTGACCTCTTTGGGGGGTGTCAAAATGAAGGAACTGTGCATCGATTTCATCGATAAAACGACTAGGTTCTGAAGTGATTAATTGACCCCAAGTAAATCTTGAAGCCGCATAAGAAAGTGTACATGAATCCTTTGCACGTGTAACGGCTACATAAAACAAGCGACGCTCTTCTTCCAGATCCGTTCTTGAATGCAAGGCCATTTGAGAAGGAAATAAATTCTCTTCTAATCCAACCACAAAAACATGAGGAAACTCTAAACCTTTACTGGAATGAATAGTCATCATTGTCACATGATTTCTTTCTTCATTTTTATCTGTATCTGCATCCGTTAAGAGCGCGACATCTAATAAAAAATCAGCAAGTGTTTTCATTTCTTCCTCCTCGCTGGTGTTTACAAACTCCTGAATACCAGCAAGTAATTCCTCAATATTTTGGTAACGCTCCACTTCTTCAGGACCTTTGTCTTTCTCACTTAAAAGCTCTTTCACAATTCCCGAAGACTTTGCTATTGTTTCAGCTAACTGAAAAGCATTTACCTGATTTATTTGTGCCTGAAAACTTTGAATCATTGTGGTAAATTCATTGAGTTTATCACGTGTTCCTTTATTAAAATCAGTAGGGTAATCAACTGGATTAGTCAATACATCCCAAATACTTACGGCATAGTTATTTGCTGCAATCACCAATTTTTCCTCAGTTGTTTTACCTAAAGCACGCTTGGGGTAATTCAATACTCTTTTCAATGCCTCTTCATCATGAGGATTGGTTGACAACCTAAAATAAGCTAATAAATCTTTGATTTCCTTTCGCTGATAAAAGGAAAGTCCACCATAAATCTTGTATGGAATATTAAACTTCCGCAAGGCTTCCTCAAAAGCACGCGATTGGCGATTGGTTCTGTATAGAATAGCAAGGTCATTGAATGAAATCGGGGTTGATTGTTTAAGATCAAAGATTTTTCCAGCTATAATTTTTCCCTCCTCATTATCCGTTAAGGTTCGAATGACTGCAATTTTATTCCCTTGTTGATTATCTGTCCAGACTGTTTTCTGAATTTGATCTTTATTTTTAGAAATAATAGAGTTGGCAGCTTCAACAATATTTTTTGAACTCCTGTAATTTTGCTCCAGTTTAAAGAGTTTAAAATCAGGATAATCCACTTTGTAATTAAGAATATTCTGAATATTCGCACCCCGGAAGGAATAGATACTTTGAGCATCATCACCAACAACGCAAATATTTTCATAAAGCGCCGCCAATTTTTTAACTATCAGGTACTGAGCGTAGTTGGTATCTTGGTATTCATCAACCAGAATGTATTTAAATTTTTGCTGATAATAATGTAAGACATCCGGAAAATCACGCAATAGAACGTGGGTCTGAAACAATAGATCATCAAAATCCATTGCCCCCGCTTTTCTACAGCGATTTTCATAGCGTGTATATATATTAGTGATTTCTGAGCGTTTGGCCTGCTTGTCCTCAAAGAGAATTTCTTCATTTTGAGCATACATTTCAGCTGAAATTAAATTATTTTTTGCAGAAGAAATACGTCCCAATACCGAACTGGCCTTGTATGCTTTATCATCTAAATTCAATTCTTTAATGATGTCTTTTAGAAGACTTTTTGAATCTTGAGTGTCGTAAATAGTAAAATTTGCAGGATAGCCCAAGCGGTCAGCATTAAAACGAAGAATACGAGAGAACACAGAATGAAATGTTCCCATGGTGCTATTTTTCGCCTCTGAAGGACCAATAATTTTTCCAATCCGTTCGGTCATTTCTCGAGCTGCTTTATTCGTAAAGGTTAAAGCCAGAATATTGAAAGGATCCACAGCGTTTTCAACCAAATAGGCAATACGATATGTTAAAACGCGAGTTTTACCTGAGCCGGCACCCGCAATTACCATTATGGGACCTTCAATTTGTTCAACGGCAGCACGTTGACTTGCATTTAACTCATCTAAATAACTCATGAAAAAAGAATGTTTAACAAAGATACAAATTCAACACCTTGCCGAGTTTAATGTTTATAAAAATACTTAAAACCTGAGATCGGTTATTCAAACGTTGTCAAAACACCTGTAAATATTGAGAACCGCTATTTTTTAAATCGGAATATTGTCATAATTCGATGCAAAAAAGGGAAGTAGATTGCTGTTTAGAGGTGAAATTGCGAATCCTGGGCCTAATTTAAAAACTTATTTCTACGTTAGCTTTTAACGTGATAACCCGCTATCCCTTATAAAACATGCCTTGTAACAAAGTCTTTAAATTAATTTTGACTTTGTTTTAATAATCGAACTCAAGTATAAAACTAAAAAACAACTTATCTTTGCTTTAAACTACTTTCATGAAGAATATTCTTTCCCTAGCAGTAATACTTATATCCTTGCATGCAAAACCGCAATCTATCACAGGAATGGAAGTCGGTTTTGATGGTTTTTTTGGTGCTTCAAACCTAGGCTCAAGCTTTGGAATCGGTCCAAAATTGGGGATTTTATTGAGTGAAAATTTAGTGGTTGGCCCTTCGTTTCGCATACAGCAAACAAACTCTAATTATTTAGGAATAAACACTACGCAACGAATATATGGTGGAGGGGCATTTGTGCACGGTAGAGTTGTTGGCTCTGGTAAAACGCATGTTTATGGGGGTGCAGAATTTGAAATGTTAAAAAGTCCATATAATTACATTACCTATCAACAATTAACAACTAACACCTGGGCACCCACTTTATTTTTGTGCGGAGGCGTTAAATTAGACCTAGCTAAATCAGTTGCACTAACAGCAGGACTTT
>CAIUSK010000190.1 GCA_903901805.1 uncultured Flavobacteriales bacterium | reverse complement strand
TTCAATCCCATATTCGTTACCGTTTTTGTTCCGTCGATTCGAATATCATTTACGTAATAATCAACAGGAGTATGCGTAATTACGGTACCTTGCGCTATATATTGCCCAGAAAAAGTCGTTATGATTTTTCCGCGACGCGTTTTACCATCGTTGCAATCACAATTCGTTGTTCCATAATCAACAGTAATTGTTTTTACCGAATTCAAGGTATCAATCGTAATGATCACATTACAAGGAGTTTTAAGTGTAGAGGGTTTTTCTCCTGGTTTGACACTAATCACTTCGCCTGATTTATAATACACCATATTGCCCGTTATTGCTTGATCCGAAATATTGGTCATTTCATCAAACGCTGTTTCAATTTTATAATTCATTACAGCTGACAAATCGTTATCATACAGCTTTTTACACGCAGTGAATGCGAATAAAACAGTGCTTAAGATTAAAATTCTTTTCATACTATTTTGATTTAATTAAAGATGTTAATTTAGTTTCACAAACCCAAATTCGACTTAATCTCTTTATCAATTGCCTCCTTATGGATGAAGATATTTATTGTTTTATATCTGAAATAAGCTTCAGAAACATACAAATACCCTTTTGGATAGTTAGAAGTTCCCCATGAATTTTTAACCAGAAAATAATCCGTTCCATTTTGATCCTTATACATTCCAACAATATGCATACCATGATCATCGGTCGTAGTTTTGTTATCATATCCTAATTGTCTTACTTCAGGCGTGATTTTCATTTCTTTTGATGGATTCAAAAATGCATTTGAAACACGATCAGCACCTGCATCGGAGAAATTTTTATTGTCCGCTCCTTTCACCTCAATCGATGCTAAATTCTCCGGAACGATTGCCAATCCATTTTTGAAGCTAAATCCTTTTTCAGATACATCTGCTCCCCAAGCAACAGTATACCCTTTTTCTAACGCATTTTTTACACTGGTAACAAGGTCATCTAATGAAACATTGTAACTATCTCCCCACGCCCAATTATCTTGAATAGCCAATTGACATTTCTTGTATGGCGCATGATTCGTAAATGACGTTAGAGAAACATAATTATCCATATTCAACCCAATAGAAGTTGCAAAGGTTGATGGTGTATATTTTTTATCATTCCAAACAAATTCATTCGGATCTTTTCCAAGACTTTTATCTAAAGTAGTTTGAAACTGATTTTTCCAATCCAAGGATATACCTTCTGGTTTACCTACCAATTTCAAGGTGTTTTGTACGATCGTATTTAATGCATTAAACATAGTTGAATGATTATACGTCGTTGTTCCATTCAATCCATTATAAACATCATAGGGTACGATGCCGAATTGATTAATCACTAATGGAATATCATGAAAAGCTCCGCCTTCCGCAAAATTAATCTTACCATCCATTCGAATGAATTTATCTGCTTTCATTTCGTATGCTTTGCGAACAACAAACATGTGCGATAATACAGGAGCATTTTTTATTCCCATTCGAATCATTTCGGATTCAAAAAAAGACAAAGCAGAAAAGCTCCAACAAGTTCCGGTGTTACCTTGACTTTGTACCGGAGTTGCCTCATAATGATATATTTTCTTGAAAGAATAATTACTATTCTCCGTGTTTTTAAATTCTTGAGAATTTGCAAAAAAGCTGGTAAATACTAAAATACCAGCAAAACAGAAATTTTTAAACATATGTACTTATTTTAAGATCCAAGTATTGTAGCCTTTGGCTTGGGCTTTCTGAATAGTTGGTTGCAATGAGTCTGCTGTGGTTGAACTATCGATACTAATGCGGTACAATCCATTTTTTACATCCAAAAACTGAGCATTGAAGCCTTCGTTCTTTAGCGTTTCGACATAACTCTTTGCATTACTAATTTCAGAAAAACAACCGACAACAGCATATTTCACGCCAGATTTTACACCTGAAAATTGAATCGTGTTATCCGTATTAAT
>CAIUSK010000189.1 GCA_903901805.1 uncultured Flavobacteriales bacterium | reverse complement strand
TCAAAACAACTAATTTTCGCTAAAAAAGATGACAACTAATTTAATAAATCAGGCTTACTCAGAAGCGAGAACGCGACTTACAACTTTACTAGAAATCATCACTGAAATTGATTTAACCAAAAAACTACAGCCGGCTCCAAATAGCGTAGGATTTTTATTGAGGCATATTGGGGATGTAGAATTGTTATTTGCCAAAAATGTTTTTCATGGCAGTGATATTCATGTAGTTGCCAAAACCCTCATTGACGGTAAAGATTCAGGTACCTGGACGAATTTAGAAGAAATCAACACGTATTTACAAAAAGCATATCATAGCTTGATTGAAGTAATTAAAACCCAGCCCGATAATTCATGGAGCGAGTTGATTACAACTAAAGAATTCGGCACAAAAACAAAAGCAGAAGCCTTTGGTAGAATAGTATCCCATACTGCTTATCACAGCGGTCAAATTGCCATATTATTGAAATATGGAAAATAAACCACTTTCAATAGTATCAGCTTCTCAAATGCGCGAAGCAGATCAATTTACTCTAACAAACGAACCAATTTCTTCGCCGAAGCTCATGGAGAGAGCTGCTTTCGCTTGTTTTCAATGGATTGAACAAAAAATGGATCTCAAACAACATTTTGTTATTTTTTGCGGAATTGGAAATAACGGTGGTGATGGATTAGCATTGGCAAAAATACTCGGTAAAAATAATTGCTTTGTTTCAGTATATGTTGTGGGAGATTCTGATAAAGGCAGCAATGATTTCAAGTTTCATTTAGCGAATTTAAAAAACGCAACCCTTTTACCCATCAACCATATTCATTCCGAAGAACAAATTCCAGAATTGAAACATGACTGTATTATTGTAGATGCTATTTTCGGAGCAGGATTGAACCGACCCATTGAAGGACTGGCGAAAGAAGTAGTTAATAAAATCAATCAATCCAATTTTAACGTTATTTCCATTGACCTACCTTCCGGATTGTTTTGTGAAGACAATTCTGAAAATAACTCAGAATCTATCGTTCAAGCAACATACACATTGACTTTCGAACGACCTAAACTAGCATTTTTACTAAGTGATTTTGGAGAAAAGGCGGGCGAATGGGAAATATTATCGATTGGGTTGAATCAACCGTTTTTAGATGGATTGCATACTCCATATTTCTTTTTGACAAAGTCTTATATTCAACCTTTACTTAAAAAGAGAAATAAGTTTTCGCATAAAGGAACTTATGGCCATGCGTTATTAGTTACAGGTTCTAAAGGAAAAATGGGGGCAGCGGTTTTAGCAACTAAAGCAGCTTTACATTCAGGTGCGGGATTGGTAACGACTTTTGTTCCTTCCTGTGGATACGAAATCATACAAACATCGTGTCCAGAAGCCATGTGTTTCACTTCTTCTGGGGTTGATTTTCTCGATGGAGCGATTGACTTGAAAAGGTATCAATCAATTGGACTTGGTCCGGGAATTGGAACCCAACCTAGCACTTCAGAAATGGTTTTGAAAATCATTCAACAAGCAAATTGCCCATTGGTTATAGACGCTGATGCATTGAACATTTTATCAGATCATCGAGATTTCATGAAATTTGTTCCAAAAAACACCATTTTAACACCTCATCCTAAAGAATTTGATCGCTTGTTTGGTTCTTCTAAATCGGCATACGACCGACTGCAAAAGCAACTAGAACAATCGAAAGCACATTCCATGTATATTTTACTAAAAGGGCCACATTCATCTTTATCGACTCCTTCT
Source organism: uncultured Flavobacteriales bacterium (assembly GCA_903901805.1). Taxonomy (GTDB): domain Bacteria; phylum Bacteroidota; class Bacteroidia; order Flavobacteriales_D; family Crocinitomicaceae; genus UBA952. The sequence continues at coordinate 215 of CAIUSK010000189.1, read as the reverse complement.
GGTGAAGTTTATTTCAATTCCACTGGAAATTCGGGAATGGCAAAAGGTGGATCAGGAGACGTATTGACAGGAATGGTTAGCTCCTTACTGGCCCAAGCCTATTCACCGCTTGAAGCAACAACAATTGGAATGTTTCTTCATGGTTTAGCGGGAGATAGTGCACAAGAACAATTTACAGAAGACTCTATGAGTGCCACACAATTAATAGATTGCAT
>CAIUSK010000188.1 GCA_903901805.1 uncultured Flavobacteriales bacterium | reverse complement strand
CTGATGCATCTTTTTTACCACCACAAGAAACTAATACTGTACTTGTAGCTAAAACTACTGCTAATGTTAAAAATACTTTTTTCATTTTAATTGAAATTAAGGGTTAATATTATTTTTCGAGACAAAAGTATCTGTATAATTTCATTCGTGCAAGATTGATACAAGAAAAAATGTTAAAAAACTGAAAAAAAGAATAAATTAGTCATTCAATTTAGCTTTTTTGACGCTAGTTTTAAGCAAATCCATTAATCCAGAGGCTTCTGTTTTTGTTAATTTTCTTCCCAATGAATAAGTTTTCAACTTCGTTTCTAGAAAAATACGTTCTCCTCCATTTATCCATGGAGACGATTCCCAAATAGCTTCCAGGGATTTTTCTTCAGGGAATCTTGAAGTAATAGACACGATGTTTTCGAAAAAAACAACATGTGTTTTACCATATTTAAAAATGGACCGTTTATAATTTAGTCCAACTTCGTCAATCTTGATTAACTCCTTCCCGTATAGTAGCCAAATAAATGAACGACTTATTTTTTGAAGGTAATATACCCAAAAGGTTAGAAAAATCCATAAGGTTGATTTTTCTTGATACTCCAGTTTGAAGATAAAGAACGAAGAAATGACAACTGCTCCAATTGTAATCCACATGGCAAGCCAAGCACCCATGAATAAATTAACCCAGAAATTTTGAAGGGGCGTAATTATTATTGTTGTAAATAAACCATGTTTTTTAACACTTATGCGCTTGCTTAACCATTTCATAGCGTAAAATTACAAAACAATTTTTTGGGATAGAAAAAAAATAGGCTGCCTTAAACAAGACAGCCTATCGTTTTAAATTTCAGTTTGTTTTATTCAACAATTAATCGCTTTGTTACCTTAGTTCCATTAATTTCTAATTCGATAAGGTAAATGCCTGCATTCAAGTTACTTGTGTTTAAATTTAAATTCCAAGCACCTGACATTGTACCATATTCTTTAGAAGAAATTAGCTTTCCTGATGCATCTAACAAGTTTATTTGAACAGTGGATTCATGTGCTAGGTTCATTGAAATAGTAGTATTGTTTGATGCTGGATTTGGATAGACTTGCACCATCGCATCCAATTGATTGGTTAATGCCTCATATAAACCAGCATTACTTCCTGATTGAAAACCAGTGCTAACAGCCTCAGCTATTGTTGCTTTGCCAGCGTTGTCAATTCTACCATCAGGAGCGATTAGCATTCCAATAATATGAATTGAGTTTTCATCCCAAGTTTCAGGAAGAATAAATGAAAAATTAATGGTGTGTTGTTCGCCTGAGGCAACAGTTGCAGGGAAACTATTTGTATAACCAGCGAAACTTGGCGCAATGGCACGTGCCACGTGGTCATAAACCATTTGAGCTGCTGGTACTGGATTGCCAAGTGATTCAAAACCACCCATTGCTCCATTTCCTCCACCTGAGTATGCGTTTGATTGATTGTATCCAGAGCCTGTTCCTGTAACACCATCTTCGGTTAATACACATGCTAATTTATAATTACTATTTGCGGCTAATGCAAAATCTGCGGTTACCGAAACATTCAATTCTCTTGTTGAAGCATTCCATGTTGCACCATTTG